>CAZHLQ010000069.1:0-2501 GCA_964533235.1 uncultured Gudongella sp.
AAAAACGTCCTTAGTCCCGGCATTGTAATGGGAATAATGATAATCCCTATGGTTGCATCTCTTTCAGAGGACGCAATGGACTCGGTTCCAGGGATTATGAAGGATGGAGCTCTGGGGCTTGGTTCTACAAGGCTTGAGACAACACTTAAGGTTATAATACCTGCTTCGATATCTGGAATAATGGCATCGATAGTACTGGCAGTATCAAGAGCCATTGGAGAGACGATGATCGTAACCATAGCCAGTGGCAGCTCAAAGAACTTTACCTTTGACATAACTCAATCTATGCAGACTATGACAGCATATATTGTGGAATTTACAAGTGGAGATGCAGGGAGTGGGACTGTTGGTTATTACAGCCTTTATGCTGTTGGACTGATACTCTTTGTTTTTACTCTGATAATGAACCTGGTTGCACAGTATATTTCCAGAAAGTATAGGGAGGAATACTGATGAATAGGATAAATGTAGACAGTAAAAGAATTGAAAAGAGAGTCCTCCTAAATAACAACCTGAAATGGGTATTCTCCATTATGACATTGTTTTCAGTTGTGGTTCTGGCTATCCTACTGTTTCAAATAGTAAGAGACAGCATTGGTTGGCTGGATATTCAGTTTCTTACAAGCAAACTATCAATCAATCCCGAAAAGGCAGGCATTAAGGGAGTAATAATCGGGACGGTATATATGATGCTTATAGTCATACCTGTAACCTTACTGCTTGGGGTTTCCACAGCTATATACCTTGAGGAATACACCAGGGACAGCAAGCTTCAGAGGATAATAAAAATCAACATATCTAATCTTGCAAGTGTACCGTCTGTAATATTTGGGTTACTTGGCCTTACAGTTTTCTCAAGAGCTTTGGGCTTGGGATCGAGCATCCTTGCAGGTGGATTGACGATGTCACTCCTTGTACTGCCTATTGTAGTAGTAGCCTCTCAGGAAGCTTTAAAGGCAGTACCAGGATTTATTAGAGAAGCTTCTTATGGCATGGGAGCCGGAAAGTGGACCACAATCTGGAGAGTAGTTCTGCCGGTGGCTATCCCAGGAATATTGACAGGGGCAATACTCGGTATATCGAGGGCAATAGGAGAAACTGCTCCTCTGGTTGTATTAGGGATTCCGACTCTCTTATTGAAAATACCGGCAGGTATCATGTCAGATTTCACTACCTTACCGATCCAGATATACTACTGGACCCTGGACACAGTACTAACACCTGAATACGCATATCTTGCGGCTGCAACCATCGTCGTCCTATTGGTGACCTTGTTTATTCTTAATTCAGCTGCAATCATAATAAGAAATAAATTTCAAAAGCAATCTTAGCAGGGGGAAAATAGATGAACGAACTAAATCAAGCAATAAATGGATATGTATATGACGTTCAAGGGTTAAATCTCTGGTATGGAGAGAAGCAGGCTCTTATTGATATAGATCTAAAGGTCAAGAAAAACGATATAACAGCTATAATTGGGCCATCTGGCTGCGGAAAATCAACATTTATAAAAACTCTTAATAGGATGATAGAAAATGTACCAGGAGTTAAAACTACAGGGAAGATTATATATCAAGGTAGAGATATTTTTGACCCTACCCTAAGAGTTGAGGAACTTAGGACTAGAGTGGGCATGGTTTTTCAGAAACCAAATCCATTCCCTAAATCAATTTTTGAGAATGTTGTCTATGGACCCAAAATTCATGGGATAAAGGATAAGAAGGTCCTTATGGAAATTGCAGAGCAGAGTCTTAGAGGAGCTGCGATATGGGATGAGGTGAAAGATAGACTGAACGACAATGCTTACGGTCTTTCAGGAGGCCAGCAGCAGCGTGTATGTATTGCTAGAAGCCTTGCGGTAAATCCTGAGGTTATCCTTATGGATGAGCCTACCTCAGCGTTGGATCCCCTTGCGACTCTTAAAATAGAGGAACTTATGGAGGATCTCAAAAAAGACTACACAGTCATTATAGTAACTCATAATATGCAGCAGGCAGCACGAATTTCAGACAGAACAGCATTTTTCTTGAATGGAGAATTAATCGAATACGACAAGACTAACGTGATCTTCAGCAATCCAACTGATAAAAGGACAGAGGACTACGTTACGGGAAGATTTGGTTAAAAAAAGCCCCCTGATTCAGTATCAGAGGGAGGTTGGGCCTGGAGTTAGGGACCAGGTCTATTTTATTAGCTTGGATACAAGTTTGAACTCGGGGCTGCCAGCTTTCTTCAATAGATCAAATAGTACTGTTTCCATGTTGGTTACAACAGCTCCCATTTCCTTCATGAGCTCGAAGCCGCTCCACATATTGTCTACGGTTCTTGACGCTATTCCGTCCATAACTGCAAATACGTTATAACCGTCATTTAGAAGGTCTCTTGCTGTCTGGAATACACATACGTGGGATTCCATTCCTGTAAGAATAACATTTTTTCTGCCGCTGGCTGTCAAAATAGACTTTAACTCGTCGTTATAGGCTGAGAACACAACCTTTTCA
>CAZHLQ010000070.1:0-4254 GCA_964533235.1 uncultured Gudongella sp.
ATACCTTATCTTTTGGTCTTACAACTGCCCTTGCGTTGTCTGGGACCATATTCGGAGCTGCTCCCCCATTGAGTTCCTTCAGAAATACCTCACAGTCTTCAGACTGGTGAAGAGCATACTTCAACTTGAAAATTATTATCCCCTTCTCGCCGTGGATAACCGGAAATTCAGCATCTGGAGTAAACGCCATATCTGGATGCTCAATTTTTGAGAAGTAATGATCCATACATCTCCATCCTGATTCTTCATTTAAGCCAAGTATAAGTCTAACCTTCCTCTTTAGATCTACACCACTCTCACTTATTGCCTTCATTGCATAAAGAGCAGCCATAGCAGGACCCTTATCATCTGTAGTGCCTCTGCCATAAAGCTTACCGTTATGGATTTCTCCACTATAAGGAGGATAGGTCCATCCATCCCCTTCAGGAACTACATCCAGGTGTGCTAAAATCCCAACTGTTTCTTTTCCATCTCCCATCTCCAAATGTCCGGCATAACCGTCAAGATTTAGAGGCCTGAATCCCATACTTTCACCAAGCTTCAGGAAATGAGTAAGAGCCTCGTGATTTCCCTTGCCAAAGGGCATCCCTGGAAGCTCATCTCCCTCGACTGATTTTATTCTGATAGTCTCTTGGGTATGTTTGATAAGATCATCTCTTAAAGCCTCAATATATTGTCTAAAATCCATTTGACCACCCCATCTAAATCGTTTTATTGGATACTTCTTCTGTCAGTCTGTCAACAAAGGCTTCCATGCTCATTTGACCAAGATCTCCTTCATCTCTCTTCCTGACTGAAACCAATCCTTCCTCAACTTCCTTTTCCCCGACAACTAACATGTATGGGATCTTCATAAGCTGGGCTTCCCTTATCTTAAATCCAATTTTTTCAGCTCTGTCATCAGTCTCTACTCTGAAGCCTTTTTCTTCCATTGATTTCTTGATCTCATGTGCATAGTCATTAAATTTTTCTGAAATTGGAAGAACCGTTGCCTGTACTGGCGCAATCCAGGCAGGGAACTTACCAGCAAAATGCTCTATCAATATCCCCATAAATCTTTCCATGCTTCCAAGGATTGTCCTATGGACCATTACAGGTCTCTTCTTCTCGTTATCCTTATCTACATAGGTAAGATCAAATCTTTCAGGCATTTGGAAGTCAAGCTGGATTGTACCACACTGCCAGGTCCTTCCAATTGCATCTTCCAGATGGAAATCTATCTTTGGTCCATAGAAAGCACCATCTCCGGGATTGATTTTAAATTCAATACCCTTTTCCTCAAGAGCCTCTTGAAGACTTGTTGTTGCCAGCTCCCATTGTTCTTCGCTTCCCATTGAATTTTCTGGTCTAGTTGATAACTCGATCCTATACTTAAATCCAAATATGCTATAAATATAGTCCGCCAGATCTATTGTTTTCTTCAGCTCATCCTTGACCTGAGAAGGTAATAGATAAAGATGTGCGTCATCCTGAGTAAAGCTTCTAACTCGCATCAAACCATGAAGAGCTCCAGACAACTCGTGCCTGTGCACCAATCCCAACTCTCCCCATCTCATTGGAAAATCTCTATAGCTGTACATCTTTGATTTATATATCAATATAGATCCTGGGCAGTTCATGGGCTTGATCGCAAAAGCACCATCGTCAATAGAAGTAAAATACATATTTTCCTTATAGTGATCCCAATGTCCGGACTGATGCCACAAATGCTCAGAAAGTATCAATGGTGTTTTGATCTCTCCATAGCCTCTCTTTGTATGTTCCTCTCTCCAGAAGCTTTCAAGAATATTTCTAATTATCATACCTTTGGGGTGGAAGAAAGGAAATCCAGGTCCCTCATCCTGCATACT
Organism: uncultured Gudongella sp.; assembly: GCA_964533235.1. Classification (GTDB taxonomy): domain Bacteria; phylum Bacillota; class Clostridia; order Tissierellales; family Tissierellaceae; genus Gudongella. The sequence goes on from CAZHLQ010000070.1 coordinate 1,851, forward strand.
GAATAAATCCAACTCCCTACCCAGCTTCCTATGGTCTCTTTTTCTTGCCTCTTCAAGTCTGTTGAGATATTCCTCAAGGTCCTTCTTTTTCTCATATGTTGTACCATATATCCTTTGTAGCATCTTGTTTTTCTCGTCACCTCTCCAATAAGCTCCAGCTATACTCATTAGTTTTATAGCCTTAACTCTCTTGGTATCATATAGGTGAGGTCCGGCACAAAGGTCAGTGAACTCTCCAAGCTTATAAAATGATATTATCTCTTCTGGAGGGAGGTTCTCGATCAAATCAACTTTATAAATCTCTCCTGTCTCCTTGAAAAAATCAAGAGCTTCATCCCTTGGCATTTCAAATCTCTCAAGAAGGTGACCTTCCTTTGCAATATTATGCATTTCATTTTCTATAAGCTCCAAATCTTCAGGTGTAAACCTATGTTCTGTATCAAAGTCGTAATAAAATCCATTATCTATTGCTGGTCCAATTGCGAACTTGACACCAGGAAATAGCTTTTGAACTGCATAAGCCATAATGTGAGCTGAAGTATGCCAAAAAATCTTTTTGCCTTCTGGATCCTCAAATTTTACCACTCTAAAGTTTGAATCATCATTGATGCTCTCCTGCATACCCATTATCTTGCCATTTACAACTGCTCCTACTGCAACTCTTGCTAGTCCCTCTGAAATGTCAGTTGTAACGTCAAAAACCTTGATACCCTTTTCGTATTCTCTGACTGATCCATCTGGTAAAGTCAATCGTATCATATTTATTCCTCCTTAAAAAAAATAAGGCCCATCATCTCTGCTCTGCGCAGGGACGAAGGACCGTGGTTCCACCCTAATTAAACTCATTCTAACTAACGCTTTTTTGCGTATTTCCTTTCGGAATATGCTCAGGGGTGGTTTTCAAATAAGTCCCATGAGAAAGGCTTTCAGCCAAGGCCTGTCATCTCTTGCATGTTTCTCTATTCTACTCGTCCCATCATTGCATTCATATTTATGTTGTATCAATTTTACCAACAAACCCTTATAGTGTCAAGCTTTTGTTGTATGAGGATCAAAGGGATTCCCTTAATTTCTGGATCACGTCTTCAACCGAAAGTCTTGTTTGCTCCCCAGTTTTCATGTTTCTTAAGGTATACATCCCGCTGGTTCTTTCCTCCTCGCCTATTACAGCGACATATGGGATCCCTAGCTTATCTGCATAATTGAACTTTTTACCCAGCTTTGCATCCTCAAGGTAGACCTGAGCGTAAACGTCAGAGTCTCGCAGCTTTGCAGCCAGCTTTATCGCTTCAGCAGAAAAACCCTCCATTGGAATTACAAGCACCTTTGATAAATGGCAGTTCTCAGAAGATATTATTCCAGCTTCCTCAAGTTGATAAAACAATCGAGTCAATCCAATTGAAATTCCTACTCCTGGCAGCTTTTGAGTGGTGTAGTGGGAAGCAAGATCATCATATCTTCCACCTGAGCATACACTCCCAATATCAGGATGATCATTCAGTATTGTTTCATATACAGTTCCCGTATAGTAATCTAATCCTCTTGCAATAGTAAGATCCAAAGCATAGTTTTTACCTGGCACTCCAAATAGCTTAAGGTATTCAACTACAGTCTTTATCTCACCGACGCCTTCAAGGAATACCTTGTGACTGATTCCAAGAGAATACAAACTATCAATAATCTCGTTGGGTGATCCCTTTATCCCAATAAATTTTATGATTGAAGCGATCTGTTCCTTAGTCAACCCATTTGCCAACAGCTCCTCCTCAACCTTTTCAAGACCTATCTTTTCTAATTTGTCAACAGCTCTCATGACCATGTGGGAATCTTCGATTCCCAGCGATGAAAAAAATCCAGTTAATATTTTCCTATTATTCATTCTTATTGTAAAATTTTCAAAACCAAGGTCTTTAAATGTTGAATATATTATGCTTGGAATTTCTGCATCGTTAATTATATCCAAGGAACCATTTCCTATAATGTCGATGTCAGCCTGGTAGAATTCCCTGAATCTTCCTCTCTGGTTTCTCTCTCCCCTGTATACTTTTGCAATATGATACCTCCTGAATGGAAAAGCCAGCTCAGAATAATGCTGTGCAACATACCTTGCTAAAGGTACCGTCAGATCAAATCTAAGCGACATCTCTGTACTACCTTTAACTACCTGATAGATTTGCTTTTCAGTCTCTCCTCCACCTTTTGCAAGTAATACTTCAGTTTTTTCGATCACAGGTGTATCTATTGGCAAAAATCCAAATTTCTCATAATTCTTTCTTACAGTATCCATCATATTATTAAAAAGCATTTGACCTGATGGAGTCAGCTCCATAAAACCAGGCAGTATTGAAGGCTTAACTATATTCTTACTCATTTGCATACCCCCTAATTGAAGTCTCTATCTAAT
>CAZHLQ010000071.1:0-1879 GCA_964533235.1 uncultured Gudongella sp.
CAGGTCCGATCTCTTAGGACAGCCGTTTCTAATCTCACACGCTTTAACGTGCAGCTCCATAGGATACCTCTCATCTCCAGGTGTTATGCCGTTCAGTCTAGCATAACACCCCCACGGCTCAGGGCGGTCATCAAAGACACACCCCGAGCACTCCACGCACTTTAGGTCGCTCCGATTCAATGTCAAGCTCATTCTACATACCATCTTGTCCAATTTCAACCGAACAATCATCTTTATTAGCGAGCCACAAGATCCCATTTGCGTCTAGGTGTGCGCTCAGTTCGCTCTTATATGCCATAGCATTGTAAATCCGCTTCCTTGGATAGGTTTTCGGAGACACGGGAAGCCTCTGAGCATCCTCCGATAACAATGGCTAGTGTAAAAACCAGAAGTGCCGCAAAGACTTTCTTTTTCATGTTAAATCATCCTTAATATTTTGTGTTAATAGCATCTAACACATGTCCCATTCCCAATCCTTTTTTATTTGGCTCCCATTTTCCTTCCTCGTTGTACTCCCCTCCATTGATACAGTAGCTGTATAGCTTTGGATGGGTCTCTTTCAGTCGCTGGAACCTGTTTGGCTCTTTTTCTCTGTGACATCCAAACCCGCAAAAAACACAGCCTGTTCGGTCACATTTCGTTGTATGGTATTTCCCATTCTCATCTTTAATTATTTCCCCATATACAGATGCGTATGGAATGTTAAATCTTTTAATATATCCTAAAATATCTTGTTCTGTCCAAAAAGATATTGGTTTGCTTTGTGGTCGTGTTCCATCAAAAGCATTACATCCGTTTTTAAGCCAATTCTTTTTTCTTGTAAGACTCTCTGTTGCCATTACACCCGTAATCGGAATTTTCTTTGATTCTTTTTCATACGCTTTAAAAGGTCTTTTCTTCATAACATCACAACATTGTTCTGACACCTTAAAATCAGCGTCTTTTACATAAGCCCATTTTTTACAGTTGTACAGTGAAGGTTTTCCATCGCTTCTCGTGTACTCACCATGTAGGAGTTTCCACATAGCATTTCCTGGTTTCGCTTCTCTTATGCATTGAGCTATTGATTTGCTGATAATTGGGTAACCGTATTTTCTCACGACATCATCAAACACCATTTTCGGCCTAAGAATTGTCACATTCTCTTTTGACTTCACAAATTGCTTGATTTCTGGATATTCCAGTCCGGTATCGACAAACACCGCCTCGATATCTGGGTAGATACGTCTCGCTAAATCCAATAGAACGGTTGAATCCTTTCCTCCGCTGAAGCTGACATAGACATTTCCATCGTAGTGTTGATACCATTCCATAATTCTTGTTTGCGTTACCTGGATTTTTCTCTCTAACGGCCAAGCTTGCATTATTTTTAAATCTTCGTTTGTGTATTTTGTTTCTTGCATTAGCCCTCCTAACTACATTTTGACCATCCACAGTTTGGACAGCCGTTTCTAATCTCACACGCTTTAACGTGCAGCTCCATAGGATACCTATCATCTCCGGGTGTTATGCCGTTCAGTCTAGCGTAACACCCCCACGGCGGTTCAGCCAGCGGGGGGTGTACTCTGTTTTCACCTCAAAAGGAATGTCTCCGTGCCGAAACGGTGTCTTTTCCAGAGCCTCTTCGTAACTATCGGCCCACACGTAAATCATCGGTCCCGCGCTGATAAAAGTAAATAGCTTTAGTTCGAGTTTCTTTTTTACGATATAACACAGACCATCTCTAGATGCGCGCCCTATGTAATACTCGGAGTTAGGCTGACCTAACACACTCTTTGCCATTTTATGCGCAGCAACCGAAGCACTGAAAACATCATCAGACAGCTTAGTCCACGTCTTACCTTTGTCCATACTGCATAAGTACATCAGAACACCTTCG
>CAZHLQ010000072.1:0-3516 GCA_964533235.1 uncultured Gudongella sp.
TATAAGTAGTGTAGTCAAAATGAGGAGGGGATACGATGAGTAGAAAAATTTTATCATTAGTGTTGGCACTGGTAATGGTTCTTGGAACCTTTGGAACCGTCAATGCAGCCACTGGAAACGCTAAGGTGGATTGGTTGATAGAGGAGGGATTGGTAACTGGAGATGCTGGCGGATACAGGCTGAATGACCCTATAAGAAGATCAGAGGTAGCAGCAATGACAGCAAGAGCACTTTTTGCTGAAAGTACTGCAACCTTACTGAAACCGATCCAGGGAAAATTCACGGATGTTCCAGTCAACCATTGGGCAAATGGTTACATCAACTATGCAGCAAGCTTGAACTTTATTAACGGTTACCCAGGAGGAACCTTCAAACCTGACAACAACATTACCTATGCCGAGATCATCAAGATCATGGTTATGGTCAATGGGGATGTGCCTGATGTAACTGGCTACACAGGTGCGTATTGGGCAACCCCATATATCACCAAGGCAATCGAGGTTGGTATAATGGATGGGATCGTTATCCCGAACAGCAACTATAATACAGCTGCAACCAGAGAAAAGGTATTTGAGCTAGTATATAATACTGTAATGCTATCTATCCAAGCTGACAGAGAGGTTTATGAAGTAATAGTAACTGAGAATGCAAGGGTATCTAATCTAGAAGATGACGAGCTTACTGTGGTTGTTCTTAAGGAAGGCAACAACTCGCCTGATGCTGAGCTGAGATACGAAAAAGGCGACGAGATAGAAATTACTATCCCAGCAACAATGGATTCTGAAAATCTTCTTGGGAAGGTTATCGAGCTGACTATAGATAAGGACAACAAAGCTACTAAGGCTGTTATAGATACAGACTATGAATACTATATCGGACCTTTTGTTGCTGAAGAAGACCAGATAATGCTCAATACAGGTGACGAGTTTGATGTAGAGCTAGAGCCAAGGTCATCGAATTCTATTGAGATGCTATATGGTGTTTACCAAAATGACATCTCGTATTCCTATAATGAGTACCTTGATTTGGACGACACAAATGACAATAAGTATACTGCAGAATTTGCAAGAGTTACTGTAAATGATGATGTAGTGTTCTTCATTGATGCCTTTGAATTTGAAGATATCGCTCCAGTAACTAAGGTTGAAGAAGATGGTGAGTTTATAAGCTATCGTGATGATAAAGCTAATGGCGCTGTAAAGACATTTTTACTAGACGGAGTTTTTGGGTATTCAAGTGGTTCATTTATGACGATCGGGCTTGATGAAGTCGAGGCAGATGATGTGATCCATGTTTATGGCGACTTTGGTATAGTCAGAAAGGATGCATTGAAATCAGGAGAATATGACAGAGTTCTTCAGTCTGGTGGGGTATATTACGCAGACATCGATAATGTTAGGTATCAAATGAGAAACAGTACTGCCAAGAAACCAGTCTACTCAATGGATGGAATGAATTATTTCACCTTGATAGATAGCTTGGCTAGCGGATATCTTGAGGACATTGAGGACACTGATGTCACTTATATGCTGGATTTAAATGATTCACTTCAATTGATATCCGGTGAAGTTGAATACAGCGAAAAAGTAGTTCTCATTGAGGAAGTTGGTACCAGGGATATAGACGTAATAAATTCAGATGGCACAAAGCAAACATTTAAGGTAGATACTGCTTCAGAATTTGAGAATGAGTTAGGAGCAGATATTACTCTTAGCAGCTTCAAACGTGGTGACATTGCTTACCTGTTCTATGATGGAACTGATGTTGATAAGCTTGTAAGGCTTGCAACAGCAGCACAAATAGATGCTGGTGCAGTTGCAGTACAGGAGACAAGAAATAAGTTTGATATTGATCTTGTCGACATGGATATTAGACTTGCTGATGGAACCTTCGATTACAACTCATTGACAAGCATGTTCATAGTTAATACTCAGGGATTTGCTGTTACCAGGATTGAAGCGACTGATATGGAGACAATACTCGACATGGCAGATCCTGACCTTGGTCTAAATGCCTATGTTATAACTGAGGCTGAATTCACAGCAATGGATGTTGGAAACGAGAGAAAAGTCGGCACCAATACAGGACTTGGGTTTGTGATCGTATTTACCGATTTTGTACCATCAGATGACTTCGTAGAGAAGGAAACCTTTAAAGTCACCTTTACCTACAATCCAAGCAGAGATGACAGCATAATAGGGGATGATGCCAGTGGCGAAGAGGTTGAGTTCGATGTAGCAGGGTTTGCTGCAATACCAGCTCTATCAGTTGGCGAGATAGTAACTGTTACACTTGAAAACGGTCTGGTGATATCAGTAGAAGTAAGGATCGATGACTCATCCACTGAATACGAGGTAGTAAGTATAGATATGGCTGATGAGGAAATAATGCTGGATATTGGCGGAACCGACACCAGAAGATTTTTAGCCAAGGATCAACTCATATTTGGAGATACTAGAGTAAGATCAGGAGATATGATCTCCTTTGACGTCAACTCTGACAATGAACTTGAAGTAATACTAGTAATTGAATAGGGCAATAAAAAAATGCTGGAGTTGTACTCCAGCATTTTTTTATGACCACTATTTAATTTCTTCCTTAAGCTTATAGTTTACCGCCATACCAGATCCCAAAAGAATCCAGAAAACAGGCGCTACTGAAACTATGCTGTCATTTGAAAGTCCTGTGAATAGGTATACAATAACAGCCATTAATATTCCCAATCCAGCTACATCCATGAAACCGAAATATTCCTTACGATTGAAATATAGCTTAAAGCTGTCAATTACATACATTGCCATTAGTCCAACGAATGCGATCAAAGAGGTCACCCCAGTATTGATTGCTATTTGAAGATACATATTGTGAGGCTTGTCTACAACCATATTTATGTCACTGAATCCGAGGAATTTACCAACATAATCATTATTTGGAAAGTGAAGTGCATAGGTATCAGGTCCATGCCCCCAAAGAAGGGTATCCTTTAGCATTGGTATTGATCTGGACCAAATATAGCCTCTGTTTGATGCCATTTGTTCTCTTCCTCCAAAGCCAAAGCTTGGTGCTTTTATATCATCAAGGAATTCTCCTCTGTATCCTAGAACCTTCATTTCGGTATTGTCATCCACTACGAATCTAATGACTCTTCCTCCTCGGTTAGTTACAATAGTTGAATCGAGGATTACATAACGTTCCTCCATTGTTTTTAGAGTGAAGGTGTGCTTGTTATAGGGCTCAGCTACTACCTTGTATACATTTTCAGCATATGTTGTTTCCAACAGTGCATCATTCTCGTCATAGAACTGGAATCCAACATTCTCAGCAGCTATCTTTAGAGAATAGTCCTTAAATTTTATTGTTGCAGTGTTTTCATCAAGTACTATATCTTTAAAATCAGCCTCGTGGACAGCTTTAAGGGAATTAAGACCAGCCTTGAGAATATTAGTATAGTATCCATCTCTAGCAGTATTAACTCCGAAGAAAACAACAACTACTGCAATGATTATCCCAAGGAAG
>CAZHLQ010000073.1:0-10034 GCA_964533235.1 uncultured Gudongella sp.
CGAACGGTACGTACGGTGGTGTGAGAGGTCGGTAGATGAATTTATCATCTACCTCCTACTCGATTGTGCGCATAAATTCTATCTTTTTAACCTAAGATCGCCTTACTCCTTTCATCCATAAATTGATTGCTGTAAAGACTATAGTAATAGCCTCTCGCCTTTATAAGCTGTCTGTGAGTGCCATCCTCTATGACTCTGCCATCTCTGATAACAAGGATCCGGTCAGCATTTCTTATCGTTGACAAACGATGAGCTATAACAAAGCTTGTCCTGCCCTTAAGAACCCTTGAGATCGCATCCTGGATTATTTTTTCCGTTTCGGTATCGATGGATGAGGTTGCTTCATCCAACACAAAAAGCTGAGGATTTCTAACTATAGCTCTTGCAAAGGATACAAGCTGCTTTTGCCCCGTTGAGAGTAGATTTCCGCCCTCACCTACCTGTGTATCATAGCCATCCTTCATTTCAGAAATAAAGCTATGGGCATTTACCAGCCTGCACGCTTCCTCAATTTCCTCATCAGTTGCATCAAGCTTGCCATATCTTACATTATCCCTTATCGTCCCGCTGAAGAGGTGGGGCGATTGCAATACATACCCAAGGTTGTCATGGATCCAGTTGAGGGGCATTTCCTTGTAATCATGACCATCTATTTTGATGCTGCCACTCACTGGCTCGTAAAACCGGCAGAATAAATTTACAATTGTTGATTTTCCAGAGCCCGTCTCTCCAACTAACGCAATTGTTTGTCCAGGATCTACGGAAAGATTGAAGTCAGTCAAAACTGGTTCATCCGGATTGTAGTGGAAGCTTACATTCTTAAATTCTACTCTACCCTCGATATTCGGCCAGAGAGATTTATTCTGGTTGAATATATCACCATACCTATTTATTACTTCAGAGCTGTCCTTAATTGCTGGCTCCTCTCGCAAAAGAGAGAATACTCTTTCCGCAGATGCCTGTGCTCCCTGTATTTCTGCAAAGATAACTGCCATTTGTCTAACAGGTTCAAAGAACTGAGATGTATAGGATATAAAAGCTACCAGAGTACCATAGGATATTGCTCCAGTTAATATATAGCCTCCTCCAAAGCTCAGTGCAAGGGCTGTGCCTACACTTCCAAGGCCGATGACCAGAGGAAGATAGACTGATGAAAGAACTGCAGCTCTTATTGAGCTGTTTCTAAGAGAAGAGGTAAGAACGGAAAACTCCTTCAGGTTCAAAAGCTCCCTAACCAATGTCTTAGTTGTTTTAGCTCCCTGTATATCCTCGTTGTAAGCTCCAGTGATCTGAGAGTTTATTTTTCTAACCTCTCTCTGTGCGACTAAAATCCTTCGCTGAAAGTAGACGCTTAAAACAGCTAGAACTGGTATTACTGACAATGTTATAGCTGCCAGCTTGGCATTCAGGATAAACATGTATATGGTAACACCGGTCATCATAGTCAAGCCCCAAGCCAAATCAACCAGACCCCAGCTGATAGTTTCGCTAAGTCTGTTTATATCTGAGGTCATTCTTGCCATTAGCCATCCTACCGCCTTATCGTCGTAGTAGGAAAGAGACAGCTCCTGAAGTCTTACAAAACCGATCCTTCTGATATCATGAGCCATTGATGTTTCAAGCCTTCCTGCAAGTCTAATGAACACGAAAATGATACCGCTCAGAGCAGCCACTGCAAGAATGTACACAGCAATAAAGCTACCCAGACCTTCAAGAGAGCTTTTATCTATAAAATTATCAACCGCATATTTCGACAATAGCGGGAAGGTACTGTCCATTGCACCCAAGGCAGCCATAATACCTGTCAACTTGAAGAATTCCTTCTTATACGGCTTCAGATAAACGAAGAAATCCTTCCAAATCTTAAGCTCTACCTTAGGTGCTTTATTTTTTACTTCATCCATAATTTCACCTCCTAGACTGCTTCCAGATCCTCATCGATGGAGGATTGTATCTCGTATACTCTTTTGTAAAGCCCATCAGTATTTATCAGCTCATCATGAGTTCCTTGCTGAACTATTTTACCCCTATCCATTACAAGGATAATATCTGCCTCTGATACGGTTGATATCCTGTGGGAAATTATTATCGTTGTAGATTTATTTCTTCTCTCTGCGAGAGCTCTTCTTATTTGAACGTCAGTTTCAGTGTCTACAGCAGAGAGTGAATCGTCGAAAACAACAATTGGTGTTTCGCTTATTATGGTCCTTGCAATTGACATTCTTTGCTTCTGGCCACCAGAAAGTGAAACTCCTCTTTCTCCAACCAATGTATCGTACTTCTTGTCGAAGGATTGGATATCGTTGTGTATCGAGGCTGTTTTCGCCGCCTTGAATACAGTCGTTTCATCCTTGGAAGGATCAGTAAGTCTGATATTCTCTTTAATAGTTTTCGCATACAGGAAAGGCTCCTGTAATACAAGTCCTACGTTTTTTCTTACCCACTGTCTGTCTATCGTCTTTAGCTCAATTCCATCTATTAATATCGAACCATCGTCATAGTCATAAAGCCTTGGAAGAAGATGTACCAACGAGCTTTTTCCAGAGCCTGTTGAGCCGATTATAGCCAGAGTTTGGCCTTTATCAACAGTAAAGCTAATATTGTCCAGTACCTTTCTGTCATTCTCGTATCCAAAGCTTACGTTTTTGAACTCGATCTTCCCTCCGATCTCAGGCTCCTCACCGTTATCCACAAGCAACTCAACCGGAGTTGAAAGGATCTCGTCTATCCTCTTAATGGAAACAGTGGCTTTTCCCATATCAGTAAGAGTCCTTCCAAGCTGTCTTACCGGCCAGACCATCATATTTACGTAGCTTATAAATGATATCAGTATACCTAAAGTCAAATTGCCATTAACAACCATCCAGGTCCCGACGACTATGGTTAGCCCAACCTGCATCATACTGATAAAATCGGAAACCGACCAGTACATAGCAAGGTTCATAATAAGCTTATTTACAAGGATCCTGTACTCGCTGTTCCTTATGTCGAACTTCCCAAGCTCATACGCTTCCCTTGCAAAAGCCTTTACGACTCTTATTCCAGTCAAATTCTCCTGAAGAGTTGTTGTAAGCTTAGCCTCAGACTCATCAGCCTCCTTGAAGTCTCTTTGTACTCTTTTGAAAAAAATCATTGCAAACGCAAAGGTAAAGGGCAATAGAGAAACTGAAATAAGAGCCATTGGCATATTTAACCTTATCATAACCTGTAGTATGAACAGCAGCATAAAAAGTGAGCCTGCTACCTCTATGAGCTGCACAGATAGAAATCGCTTTATGGTCTCGACATCTGAAGTACATCTTTGTATAAGATCACCTGTATCAGCCTTGACATGATAGCTGTAGGGCAACTTCTGTATGTGATCATACAGCGAGTTTCTTATCCTCATGGAAATGTCCTCAGCGCTTTTGACCGATAGATAGCCCTTAAGATATAGAAAAACTCCTCGTAAAACGGTGTTAAGGACTATTATTGCTCCTATTATCCATAGACTGTTTTTTAAAACCTCTCTTCCTCCCAGTAATTGTATTACATTACCGACTATCGCAGATGAGGCTGGCTTATCGCCAATAACAGAGTCAACAGCAGATCCAATTATAAGCGGTCCTAATGTGTTGAACAGCTGAGATATAATGACCGCTAGTATACCCAGCAAATATATTCCTGCAAAGCCTTTGGTGAAGGGCAGGATTTTTTTTACATCCTTCATAGATAAAACCTCCCGATATATAAAAATGCCATAGGTCATAGGCCTATGGCATGGTAATTGCTTTAATATGGTAAATAAAGCGAGGACAAAAAAGGCCATAGGCACACGCCTATGGCTTAAAGTACAAGCTTACCTGATACCAGAGCATAGGTCGTGACCAAAAGTTATTACTTTTTTATTTAAGTTGCCTGCCATAGTTATGATCATCATCTTCACGACCTCCTTTCTTATATCTCAAATTTTATTCTATACTAAAATGAGTAAATGTCAACATTTATTTTTTGACTAGGGTTAAATGATAAATTTTAGTCATAATAAGCTGAATGTCTAATGCTGCAGAATTCTTTCCAAAGCCTTAATGTCAACAATCTTAAACCTGTTCTTGTAAAAATCTATAAGACCTTCCTCCTTCATCCTGATCAGCTCCCTGGATAGCGAAGGTCTTGGTATGTTTATCAGCTCTGCCATTTTTTTTCTGCTGTAGGGCAGAGCAATATATTTGGATTTTTGTCTGCCGTACTCAAGAAGTAGTATATTGACTACCTTTTTTCTTGTGGTATCAAAGGAAAGATTTGTTATCCTGTCATTTAACATATGGATCCTTTTGGAAAGAACTCCAGCAAAGTTTTCGAGCACCCTTCTGTTTTTTGCAAGCATCACTATTAGCTCTGAACGGGGTATCATGAGTATAATACTATCAGTAGTAGAAACGACTGTAGCAGGATACTCTTTTTTATCCGAAAATACAAGTGATTCAGCAAATACGTCGCCAGCTTTGAAATGACTTATTGTAACCACCTTACCGGAGGAAAAAGGCTTATGGATCTCTATCTCGCCTTCGAGGATTATCGACAAATGGTCGCAGGGGTCACCTTCCATGGCTATAAAATCTCCGGATTTATAAGAACTCCTAATAAAGCCTGTTTCATTAATAAGCTGTAATGCTACCTCCTTATCTATTCCATTGAATAAAATACATTTACTTAGAACATCCACTTTTATCACTCCTATTTTCCAATACTGAATCATTATACCCAAATTGCATCAAGGATACAAAGAAAATAGAGTCAAAGCTGCAGGAATGGGTATCATACTTTCATAGCTCGGATAAAGGGGTAAGGAAATGAATGAAATTTTATTGATAAACAGGATCGATCATAGAGATTACAGCGGGAAGAAGCAAAAAATATTCTTTCAAATTGGGGGAATGAATCTTCCGCGGGTGGAGGAAAGTCTATCAAGGTTGATAGGTCAATCCAGGCTTGTGGAAAAAGATGATATTGTATTCAAGTATAATGGAGTTGAACTGAATATATTGACTCAGTCTATCCCAATATTAATGAAGCTAATGATAGAAAATAACCTATCACTGTATTCGGTATATGCAATTTACGACCCAAAACTCTAAGGATGAGCTTATAAACTGATTATAACCAGCATAACTGGGTATATAAAAACTTGAGTAAATAAGACAAATCAAATTATAACAGGAGGCATAAAATGAGCGAAAAATTACTTTCAGCACTTAATGACCAATTTAACTTTGAACTGCTATCAGGCTATTATTATCTTGCTATGGCAGCCTACTGCGACTCAGAAAACATGAGAGGCATGAGCCATTTTCTTGTTGAGCAGGCGAAGGAAGAATATGAGCATGCAATGAAGTTTTACGGATTTATCAATGATATGGATGGAAGAGTAACTATGAAGGCTATGACAGAGCCTAAAAATGACTACGGCTCATTCCTTGAGGTATTTGAAGCAGCGCTGGAGCACGAAAAGCTGGTAACATCCAGGATCTATAACCTGTTGGATATTGCAGCCGAAGAGAAATGCTATCCTGCAGTACAGTTCCTTCAGTGGTTTGTAGAAGAGCAGGTAGAGGAAGAGAACAACATGAAGGACATCATTTTCAAGCTTAAAGGAGTTCAGCATCATTTCCATGGTTTGATGATGATCGACAAAGAGCTGGGAGCTAGATAAAGAGCTAAGTAGTGGCAACCTCATAAGGGTTGCCTTTTTTATTTTGGGATACTACTTGACATATATATTCTAATATTCTAATATTATGATGTAATAATTTTTAACAATATACAGATTGGAGGTCAGGCATGAAATACGACCAGAGCAAGCTGGAAGAAAAAGCAGCATTGCTTAAGCTGATGTCACATCCCATAAGACTTTGTATTCTAAGAGGGCTTGTTAGAGAGGGAGAGAATAACGTAACATACATGCAGGGGTGCCTTGATATACCTCAATCCACCATTTCTCAACATCTATCCAAGCTCAGGCTGGGAGGTCTTGTGAAGGATGAAAGAAGAGGTACAGAGGTTTATTACAAGGTTTCAAGTAGAGAAGCAGAGGCCATTATAAATCAAATGTTTTTGGAGGAGGAATTGAATTGTCAAGAAAAGTAGTAATCGTTGGCGGTGTAGCTGGGGGTGCAACTGCTCTCGCAAGACTTAGAAGGCTTGATGAAAGTGCAGAGATAGTATTGTTTGAAAGAGGAGAATATATATCCTTTGCAAACTGTGGTCTTCCTTATTATATTGGGGGAGCCATCGAGGAAAGGGATGCTCTGTTAGTTAGTACTCCAGAAACTATAATGAAGAAGTATAATGTTGACGTTAGGAATCTATCAGAGGTCACGAGAATTAACAGAGAAGAGAAAACTGTTGACGTGAAGAACATAAAAACAGGAGAGCTTTACAAGGAGAGCTATGACTATCTGCTGTTGTCAACTGGCTCAAGTCCAATCAAGCCTCCGATACCAGGAATTGATTCACCTAACATTTTCAGCCTATGGAACATCCCGGATACTGATGCTATAAAGTCCTACCTTGAAGTGAAAAAGCCAAAAAGTGCAGTAGTTGTAGGAGGAGGCTTTATAGGTCTTGAAATGGCTGAGAATCTTCACGACCAGGGATTAAGCGTTTCTATTGTTGAAATGCTGGATCAGGTAATGGCTCCAATCGATTTCGAAATGGCTCAAATAGTCCATGAGCATTTAAAAGCAAAGGGCGTAGACCTTCATTTGAAGGATGGTGTAAGTAAATTTGAATACAACAACGGAACTACAACGATAACACTCCAATCAGGTGCTCAGGTTTCAGGGGATATGATCATTCTTTCCATAGGGATCAGACCAAATGGAGAGCTGGCAAAGGATGCTGGACTTCTTCAGAATCAACGAGGCGGCATTATTGTAGACAAGTTCCTTAAAACCTCAGACGACTCAATCTATGCGATCGGTGATGTTATAGAGGTTGAGGATTATGTGAACAAGGTTCAGACTATGGTACCATTGGCTGGACCTGCAAATAAGCAGGGAAGGATAGTCGCAAATAATATCCTTGGAAGCTTCAAGGAAGAATACAAGGGTACTCAAGGTACTAGCATAGCCAAGGTTTTTGATCTTGCAGTTGGCAGTACTGGAGTAAATGAGAAGACATTGATAAGAATGGGCAAGGAGTACAAGAAGGATTACAATATTGCTCTAATACATCAAAATTCACATGCTGGATACTACCCTGGAGCTCTCCCAATGACAATGAAGCTGTTATTCGATATGGAGGGTAAGGTCCTCGGATCACAAATCGTTGGCTACGATGGAGTTGATAAGAGGGTTGATGTTATTGCTACAGCAATTAGATTCGGAGGTAAAGTAGAAAACCTGATAGATCTTGAATTAGCTTATGCACCTCCATATGGATCAGCGAAGGATCCCGTTAACATGATAGGATTTGTTGCTGACAATCTAATGAAGGGAATGACTGAACAAGTCCTTTGGAGAGAGCTTGATTCTCTCGACAAGGATCAGTACAAGATACTTGATATACGTGAAGATATCGAAAGGGAGATTGGAACGATCGAGGGTTCGATCCATATTCCTCTTGGAGAGCTTAGAGATAGGCTGGAAGAGTTAGACAAGGATAAGACATATATTGCCCTGTGTTCAGTTGGACTAAGGGGATATATAGCAGAGAGAGCACTGAAGGATAAGGGCTACAAGGCTTTGAATCTTGCAGGCGGTTTTACTACCTACAAGAATATGTACAGACAAAGCGATAAGGCTGCTCCGCAGGAACCAAAATCATTCTCTGATTCGGGGGTGTCGAATGTTACCGTGGGAAAGGCGGTGACCCCGGCAGGGGAGACCGTTAAGCTCAATGCTTGCGGATTGTCATGCCCGGGGCCTATCATCCAGGTTGCAGACAAAATGAAGGGCTTGAAAGACGGAGACGTATTAGAGGTATCCGCTACTGATCCAGGATTTTTAAGCGATATCAGAGCATGGTGCAGGAATACTGACAATACGTTCGTGTGCGATGAGAAGCTAACAAACAAGTGGGTAGTCCAGATTAAGAAGGGTCTTGAGGGAGAGATGCCTGCAAAGGCAGCAGATACTAAAACAGCTCCTGTCAAGGAGAAGACAATGGTTGTTTTCAGCGGTGACCTTGACAAGGCAATTGCATCCTTCATCATTGCCAATGGAGCCAGGGCTATGGGAAATGAAGTAACAATGTTCTTTACCTTCTGGGGACTCAATGTATTAAGAAGACCTGAACCTGTAAGCGTAAAAAAAGATTTCATGGCTTCTATGTTCAGCAGCATGATGCCCAGAGGAAGCAGAAAGCTCGGACTTTCAAAAATGAACATGGCTGGCATGGGACCAAAGATGATTAGAAAAGTTATGAATGACAAAAATATCTCTTCACTTGAAGAGCTTATTAAGACAGGAATTGATTCCGGAATAAGGGTAGTGGCATGTCAAATGTCGATGGATGTCATGGGAATAACAAAGGAAGAGCTTATAGATGGTGTTGAAATAGGCGGTGTAGCAACCTATCTTGATGCAGCAGATGACTCCAATGTAAATCTATTCATATAGTTCTACAAAGACCAGGCGTATGCCTGGTCTTTCCTATTGCGATAGTGTTGCAAATAAGCTTGTTATTGGATTTTCTTCCCAATTACAGTATGGACTTGTACTCAAGAATCGGGTATAATAAGCGTAGTAATCAATTATTGAAATGATTACAGCAATAGTTGGTATAATCACCAGGGAAGATATAACTATCAAAGGAGGAATTACTATGAACGCTATGACACAAGATAATTTGAGATCTGCATTTGGTGGCGAGAGCCAAGCCCACATGAGATACAGGATCTGGGCTGAAAAAGCTGAAAAGGACGGATTCCCAGCTGTAGCAAGACTGTTTATGGCTACTTCAGATGCTGAGCAGGTGCACGCGACTCTTCACTTCAAAGCACTTAAGGATATTCATGGTGGCTTTACAGTAGTGTCAGGAGGCGAGTTCGGTCTTGGAACTACTTCAGAAAACCTGGCTGGAGGAATTGCAGGAGAAATGCATGAAGTTACTCAAATGTACCCAGCATACATATCAGTTGCAGAAATGCAAGGTGAAAAAGCGGCAGTTCAGGCAATGAAATTTGCTGTAGCAGCTGAGCAAGTGCATGCTGACTGCTATAAAATAGCAAAGGCTTCGGTAGACGCAGGTAAGGATCTCGAAGCAAAAGCAATCGAGCTATGCCCTGTGTGCGGATACATATCACTAACAGGAGAAGAGGACAGCTGTCCGATCTGCAACGCCAAGAAATCAGTTTTCGTAGCATACTAAAATTACAGACGCCTTAGGGCGTCTGTTCCATTGTTAGGCTTTATGGAAGGATGTTGGGAATGCTTTTTGAGACAATTATATCAGCATTATTAGTTGGTCATTTAAGAAAGGGGAAGCTTTCAAACCTGGAGAATGTTCCAATGAGAGGTTGGATGCTTATATCTTTAGGCTTTGTGATTTACCTTTTTCAGATCGCTGTTCTCAGGTTAACCCAGGGTAGCTTGGCACAGATGGTTTTCAACAATCTTGAGTGGTTCCAATTGTCATCTAATTTGATCATAATTGCCGGACTTTTGGTTTCATCAATGGAGATGGGCTACATCATCTCAGCATTGGGGATCAGTATGAATACCCTGGCAGCCTTTGTAAATGGGGGAAGAATGCCGGTGTCAAAGGAAGCATTGGAGGGGCTTGGGCTATTTAATCAATTGTCCGTGCTTCAGGCAGGAGGAACCTCTGTGCACCAGCTGGCAGACGAATTGACATCACTATATTTGCTCTGCGATGTGATCCCCGTTCCTTTTATAACTCCTAAAGCAGTTAGCTTAGGAGATATTTTACTGGGGTTAGGTATTTTTCTAATTATTCATAAATATATGATTTCTCCTAAAGCGTTGCATAGCTGAAAGAATAGATATAAAATGTACTTGTTGGAGTTGATGTTGCTTTGAAAAAACTATCCC
>CAZHLQ010000074.1:0-2036 GCA_964533235.1 uncultured Gudongella sp.
GGGGTGTACACGAAAAGCTCAGGTCAATTGAAATTTCACTGCTGAAAAGCATATATTCAGAGGGGAGGCCGGAATTTTCCGCTGATGAACTCCTCTCCGGTTTGCAGGAGATATGCAGTATTGTTAAAGAGAACTATAACAGCATCTACCTCAGGGATATTGAAAAGCTGATAACAACAGTGTCAATCTTCCGTTACCATTTTGCCTCACTTGATATAAGGCAGGACAGTTCAATACACAGGGGTGTGGTTAAAGAGATCCTTACCGGTTTCAGCAGATGTGAGGAATACTCCGCGCTTGATGATGATAAAAAATCTTTTTTTCTGAAGGAAGCGGCGCACTCAGGTGTAGAATACAGCGGCGGTAGTGAAGAGGTGAGAGAGACCCTGCAGTGCATAAAGACAATCAGGGAGATACAGCTGCTTAATGGAGAAAAGGGGTGCAACAGGTATATAATCAGCAACTGCGGGAGCGAAACTGATCTTCTTGAACTTTTGTTTCTCTTTGAATGTGCCGGCTGGAACCGTGATGAGGTGACAGTTGATTTTATTCCGCTCTTTGAAACAATAAAAGACCTTGAGAGCGCTGCCCTTATTATGAGGAGGCTTTACGCGAACCCTGTTTATTCCGGGCACCTGAAAAGGAGAGGGAACAGGCAGACTGTAATGCTTGGATTTTCGGATGGCACAAAAGATGGAGGGTACTTTACAGCTAACTGGTCCATATATAAAGCAAAAGAAGCTCTCACTGCGGTCTCCGCTGAAGCCGGCATAGAGCTGACTTTTTTTGACGGTCGAGGCGGCCCTGCTGCAAGGGGGGGCGGCAAGACGCATAATTATTACACTGCTCACGGGAAGAGTATTGAAAACAGGCGGATTCACCTTACTGTTCAGGGGCAGACAGTGAGTTCAAACTTCGGCACAGTGATGTCTGCAAGGTATAACATGGAACAGCTTGTGAGCGCCAGCCTTAAGAACCGGTTATACAGCCGTTATAACGAGGATTTCCTCCCTGAGTCAAGGGCCCTAATGGAGAAGATATCTTCCGCAAGTTACGGTGCTTACCTGAAACTTCGCAGCAACGGGAAGTTTATACCCTATCTTGCAAACCGCAGCGCCATGCCATATTATGGAATGGCAAATATCGGCAGCAGGCCTGATAAAAGAAAGAGCCCTGGTACACTGACGCTTAAAGATCTCAGGGCTATACCATTTGTGGGGGCATGGAACCTGAATAAACAGAATGTACCAGGCTTTTACGGCATGGGGCACGCGCTGGAGATGATTATCCGTGAAGGGGGGCTTTCTGATCTTAAGAAACTGTACAGTGTGTCCCTCTTCTTCAGGACTCTTGTCCAGAACAGTATGATGGTTCTGAAAAAGACCAACTTCAGGTTAACATCATACATGAAAGAAGACATGGAGTATGGTGAACTTTGGCAGGAACTTCTTGAGGAGTATAATCTTGCCTGTAAAAACCTCCTGACAGTATCCGGCTTCGAATACCTTATGGAGGGGAATCCGAAAGACCTTTACTCTGTTGAGTTAAGGGAGAATATGATTCTTCCGCTCTGTGTTATACAGCAGTACGCATTATGTATGACAAACAGGCTGAAGAGCTCTGATGATGAGACTGACAGCCCGTTCCTTGAAAAATATATCCGCATGATTATACGGGCATCCTACGGGATAATTAATGCAGGGAGAAACTCAGCTTAACCTGTGATAGAACATTGTATGATATCATTTATAGCTGTATACGTTTGTATTATTTTTTGCCAGCGATTTATTCGCGGATTGTCACAGTGCAGTTTAAGCATAGTATCATATTATGAGAGGCTGCCGGTTTTTTAAACAGGTGTGGTGCCGGCCGGTGATTAAACTATCTTTAATATAATATGGAGGATTAATATGGGAGAACGTACTTTATTTCAGAGGATTTTAGGGATCTCAGCAACAGGTAGAGCAGCAGAGGGGAGCTGGACTTTAAATGGAAAAAATCTAAAAATTGATACAGGCAAACTGCCGGAGCTTTCT
>CAZHLQ010000075.1:0-1663 GCA_964533235.1 uncultured Gudongella sp.
GGTAAGAAAGAGATACCTAGGTATTGCTGTAAGTATATTTATTTTGTTTTCTATTATTTTGACACTGGTATTTGTCTATCAACTGGAAAATATCAATAATATACAAGCACAAAACACAAGAAATCAAATCGTCGAGATCAAGAAGGACTTTATTGAGGATACTGTAAATAATACTTTGAGTTACATCGATGAGTTAAAAACCTTCAATGAATCCAGGTTTATAGCTAGGATCAACAGGCTGAGGTTATTTTTGTACAGCCACACAGAAGACTATGGCATTGATCACATAGTTGAGTACCTTCAAACTGATGGAGTAAATGATGATTTAGTTATTGAAATCAAGGATCAGTCTGGGAACACCATTTATGAAAGTCCAACAGCGATTGCCAATAAGCATAGTGAAATAACTGAGGATTTCTTCTTTTATGAGGAGATAGAGTATAGTGGGACTAAAATATTTATTGGTGCATTGAGGTCCTCTGTCAAAGAGTTAGTTGAGGAGTCATTAAGGAATAGAATTTATTCCGATTTATACTTCGACGATTCATATATTTGGGTAAACGAGGTAATTAATTATGAAGGTGGAGAAGGCTATGGTAAAAGGCTTATCCACCCTAATCTAAAGGACACCGAGGGAACATTATTGTCTACAGACATGGAGGATATCGCTGGAGGCAAGCCATATCTTCAGGAGCTTCAGGGAATAAATGAAAATGGGGAGCTATTCTTTACTTACTATTTCAAAAAGCTGACGACAGATACAATTGAGAAAAAGCTTACCTTTGCCAAGCTATATGAGGAATATGACTGGATTGTTGCCATGGGTATCTACTATGATAACCTGGAAGAGTACATTGTTAATGCTAAGCAGGCTGCGGATAAGGAAAGAGAGGATGCCCTTAGGCTCATACTTACAATTGTGTTGCTTTTGATAATTGCTGAAACGTTTGCGTTCCTATGGTCTGAAAAGAGGTACTACGACTTAGCGACCCAACCACTTAAGACAGAGGTGGAAACAGACCTATTGACTGGAGCAGGCAGCAGGCGGGCGGCTCTTAAGGCTATCTCCAACAGCTTTGAAAGCTTCAAGGCAAAGGGAGGTCTATATAACATATTTATAATGGACCTGGATGACTTTAAACTCGTCAATGATAGCTATGGTCATGAGGTAGGAGATAATGTACTGATCAGGGTAGTAGAAAGCATAAAGAATGTGATCCGCGAAGAGGATAGTCTTTACAGGTGGGGTGGGGAGGAATTCCTTCTATTCACGAAGGGTATAGCTCCAGAATACCTTGATCATTTCATGGAAAAGGTCCGTAAATCTGTTGAGGAGTCTACCTGCAGAAGGGAAGACATGAAGCTCACTATAACCGTATCTATGGGGGCTACGTATTTTCTTGAATCAGACGAAAACTATAATGACGCAATCAGAAGAGCAGATGATGGACTCTATCAATCTAAAAGAAATGGAAAGAATAGAGGTACAAAGGTATTCTAATATAAGGATCTCTGGATAATCTCCAGGGATTTTTCTTTACAATTGCTCTTTTTTTGCTATACTGTATCTAATTACCTTTTTGCGTAAAAGCTTTAACTTAAAGAAGTGTTCGAATATAACAAAAGGAGATGGGCGAATATGTTAGACAATAAGGGTTTACTG
>CAZHLQ010000076.1:0-1727 GCA_964533235.1 uncultured Gudongella sp.
GGTAAGAGCATGGATACCTTCAGGGCTGATGTTAAAAAGCTACTCACGGAGCCTGCAGCTTCCACGCCACCGATTAAGAAGCTGTATAGGGTTCAGGTTGGAGCTTATAGCGTTAAGTCCAATGCCGAAGCAATGCTGGCCAGAGTTAAAGCTGCAGGCTTTTTGGATGCCTTTATTAAAATCGAATAAGTAAGCACTATGCCCTTGGAGGTCTAAAAAACTTCTGAGGGCATTATTTTTTTGCAATTTTACAAAACCGTCAGATTTTCATTCATCTCATGGCTACCAGATAGAGGGGAGAAAATAATGACCCTTCAGAAAGAGGTGATGGATATGAAACACAACCTGAAGATCAGTGTTTCAAAAGAGCCACAGACAGGCGGAATCGTTACTTGCCGTAATATCACCGTAAGGGAGCGCATTCTACGTTTCCTCCTTGGAGATAAACAGCGTGTAACAATTCTGATTCCAGGAGATAGCGTCCAGGAACTTGCTATCTGTGAGACTACGAAAGGAGGAAATGAACTTGAGCAAAGTAAAGTTACTGCTTGATGTGGTAAGCGATATGCGAAGCCTTGCAGACAGCATAGAAGTGGTTTGTAAGGCAATGACAGAAAATGATGTTACACCTGAAGAAGCGCCTGCCACAAAGACAGAACCAGCAAAAGAACCTGATATCCAACTTGAAAAAGTGCGTATGGTCCTTGCTGAAAAAAGCCAGCTTGGTTTTACTGCGGAAGTCAGAGCTATTATCGGGAAGTATGGTGCTGATAAGCTTAGTGCTGTTGACAAGGCATACTATGCTGACATCTTGAAAGATGCGGAGGTTCTTGGCAATGGGTAATCACGCAATACTATCTGCATCTTCATCCCACAGATGGCTCCATTGCTTGCCATCTGCAAGGCTTGAACTTGAGTTTGAAAACACAAGTGGAGAGGCGGCAAAAGCAGGTACTGCAGCACATGAACTCTCAGAACACAAACTGAAAAAGGCACTCCGCATCAGAAGCAAGAGGCCCGTATCAGAGTATGATTCAGATGAAATGGAAGAATGCACAGACGACTACGTTGCTTTTATCATGGAGCAGGTAGAACTTGCAAGAAAGTCCTGTACTGACCCTATCGTTCTCATTGAACAACGTCTTGACTTCTCTTGCTATGTGCCAGATGGATTTGGTACGGGAGATTGTGTAATCATCTCAGATGACAGGCTTCACATAGTGGATTTCAAATACGGAATTGGAGTCTTTGTGGACGCAGAAAACAATCCGCAGATGAAACTCTATGCATTAGGGGCTCTTGAAATCTATGACAGTCTCTACGACATCAAAGAAGTATCAATGACTATATTTCAGCCACGAAGAGAAAACGTCAGCACCTGGACTGTTCCGGTAGAAGAACTTAAAGCTTGGGCAGAAGAAGAACTAAAACCTAAGGCAGCAAAAGCCTATCAAGGAGAAGGTGAATATATCCCTGGCCCGTGGTGTACTTTCTGCAGAGCATCCATAAGATGCCGTGCAAGAGCTGATGAAAAGCTCAAACTGGCCCAGAATGAGTTTAAGATGCCACCACTGCTTACAGATAGTGAGATTGAAGAAATTCTAAACATTATTCCTGATCTCACGAAGTGGGCCAATGAAATAACTGCTTATGCCACAGATGCAGCAGTTAACCATGGGAAAGAGTGGAGTGGTTTTAAAGTTGTGGAAGGTCGCTCAGTTCGTAAG
>CAZHLQ010000077.1:0-1598 GCA_964533235.1 uncultured Gudongella sp.
CTACAATCGAGGGGACATAAATGAACTTCTTACTTCTCATATAAACCAATTAATCACCATTATTAGGGATGCATGCCGAGGGGAACGGGAGTGTCAATAGTTTTGTGTAAACTCTCTTGTAGTGGTCGTTCCGGTGAAGTCCTTCCTTGAAATCATCTGCCGGAAGGGGCTTGGTTTGCCAAGTGGGGTTCCAAAAATGGAGATCCAGACTCCAGACCCGTCCCGGAATTCCCAGTATTTGCTCTGTCGGCTCTAATGCCAAAATGACCATCACCAGAACCTGTCTGAATGCTGGGTGGTCAGGTCTTATTCGAAGAGTTGACTCAGCTCATAGTGGACTTTGCTGAAACCATGTTGCCGGCGTCCTTCGCTTTTAAGGTTGTACTCCAGATAGTTGGTACAGACGACCCGTTCCAGGGCCTCTTCACTGGGGAACTGCTCTTTTGCCTTGACCACCCGTTTCAGCCGTTTGTTCAGACTTTCGGCCAGATTGTTGGTATAGAGGGACGTCCGGATAGCCGCCGGGAAATCGAAAAACGAGAACAGGTTGGTCTGGCCCGTGAACTGTGAAACCAGTTTGGGATACTTTGTGGACCACCTCCGGCAGAAGGCTGCCATGCGCTCCTCTGCCTGTTCCCGGGACTCTGCACCGTAGACTCTCTTCAACTCCTCTGCCACCATACCCCTGTCACTGGTCCGCACTTTGTGCATGGCGTTACGCTGCAGATGAGTCCAGCAGCCCTGGTGTCTGGCCTGGGGGTAGATCCGGGTCACGGCGTCAGGCAGGCCTATGATCCCATCGCTGACGAAGAGGGCTACCTGTTCGAGGCCCCGGGCCTGAAGAGAACGAAGCATCTCCTGGTAGTTGGCAGAGGACTCCGTCGGATACAGAGCATAGTCCAGCACCTCCTTGTAGCCTTCCGGATCGATGCCGACCAGGACATGCAGGGCTTCCCTGGCTACACCGTCGCGCCGGACAGGCAACCAGGTGGCATCGCAGTAGATTGCCACATACCGGGGCTTGACCCTGCGGGAGTGGAACGCTTTGACATCCCTGTCCACCAGTTTTCCAAGGTTGGAGATATGGCCCGCCGAATAATGATGCCCATACATTTTTTCAATCAGGTCGGTAATCTCGCGGGTGGTAATCCCCTTTCGGTACAGTTGGATAATGGTCTGTTCCAGACTCTCATCCGACTGCCGGTGTGGCGGGAGGGTCTGTTGTCTGAATTCTCCCATACGGTCTCTGGGGACAACGATATTGAGTGCCCCGTATTTGGTTTTAAAGGTACGCTGATAGCCTCCATTCCTGGAATTTCCGGAATTGTAGCCTATGGGGTCCCATTTCTCATAGTCGAGGAATGTGGTCAGTTCATACTGCAGAAGGGAGTTGATGGCCTGCTCCAGGTGTTGACGGAAAAACTCTTCAATATTTTGTCCGGCGGATAAGGCTGATGCGAGTTCTGTGGTAAAATCAGACATGTGAGGAGATC
This sequence comes from uncultured Gudongella sp., assembly GCA_964533235.1. Classification (GTDB taxonomy): domain Bacteria; phylum Bacillota; class Clostridia; order Tissierellales; family Tissierellaceae; genus Gudongella. The sequence continues at coordinate 1,494 of CAZHLQ010000077.1, forward strand.
TCCTTCTTGTTTGAGTTTTGTTGGGATAACTTAACTTTACAAGAGTTGGTCTCCTTATGCACGTTCTAAGGGGATATTAGTTTACACAAAACATTTTACACACTG
>CAZHLQ010000078.1:0-1808 GCA_964533235.1 uncultured Gudongella sp.
CTACTACCTCTATTTAAATCGAGTATATAAATGTTAATAGGAGAGAACGTATGAGCTGGTCCTTCAACTCCCATGAATCCTCCAGCGACTACTGTAACATTCCCTGCATTGTCAGGGAGAGTGGCTTTACCCATCATACTATTTATGATTTCCTGGTACATGGGGTCGGTATACTTATCCTTTTTCGGTAGACTTACCCAAAGCTGTATCATCTGGAAAACTCCGCCCTTTGTCTGGAACTCCTTTTCGTGGTATTCCTTGTGCATTATGCCCTTTCCTGCGGTCATCCATTGAACGTCTCCTGGATAAATGATCCCATGATTACCTGCATTGTCATGGTGCTCCACAGCTCCCTGAAATGCGAAGGTGACTGTCTCGATCCCTCTGTGGGGATGAGGTCCTATGCCCTTCGAGGAGCCTGAGGGAGGGAATTCCTTTGGCGCATTGTAATCCATTAGAGCAAAAGGAGTAAATCTTTGAAGGAGGTTCCTTCCACCTGGGAAATAGTTTCTTACCCTAAACCCATTGCCGACCCAATGCTCCTTTTCTACGGTAAAGATCTCTTCAATTGGTCTGTATGTAGTCATCGAATCACTCCTTGAAATATTATGACTGATATTTACCCATTAGATTAAACAGATAACAAACATTGAATATTGAGAGTTAATAACATCTTAAAAAAATTACTCTTTTTAGATTCCTTCATTTAGGACATCAGCCAATTGTTTTGCTATAATCTAAGCATAAGAGTGATGTATGAAAGCGATATGTGAGGAGAACTGATCATGAGGATACTTGTTACTGGCGGTCTTGGCTATATTGGAAGTCATACTGTCGTTGAGCTTATAAATAAAGGACATGATGTCAAAATAGTCGATAACCTTTTAAATTCTAAGGCTGATGTATTGGACAGTATAGAAGTGATAACCGGGACAAAACCAAAGCTTTACATAGAGGATGCAACCGATGAGGCTGCTATGAGAAGGATTTTCGATACAGGTTTTTATGATGGGGTTATACACTTTGCAGGATTCAAGGCAGTGGGTGAAAGCGTTGCAAAGCCTGTTCTTTATTATTACAATAATCTTGTCAGTACTATGGTTATTACTAAGCTATGTATCGAGTATGGCATCGAGAGATTTGTGTTCAGTTCCTCAGCTTCAGTTTACGGTTCTCAGCCTTCACCTCTGTCGGAATCTATGGAGCTAAAACAGAGGACTAATCCCTATGGGGAGACTAAGGCGATGAGTGAGAGGATATTGTTAGATACATCTAAAGCTTATCCTATGTTCTCAGTAACAATACTAAGATATTTTAATCCCATTGGTGCTCATGAGAGTGGGCTTATAGGCGAGGACCCAAAGGGGATACCGAATAACCTGATGCCATTCATTACCAGGGTAGCAGCAGGAGACATGGAAAAGCTAACTATTTTTGGTGATGATTATGATACGGAGGACGGGACCTGTATAAGGGACTATATCCATGTGGTAGACATCGCTGAAGGACATGCAGAGGCAATTGAGAAGATGGGAAAAGGCATAAGCGTTTATAACCTGGGGACAGGTAAAGGAACCTCGGTACTTGAACTGGTTGATACATTCAAAAAAGTGAACGGGGTGGAAGTGCCGTATGTAATTGCAGATAGAAGACCCGGTGATATTGCCGTCTGCTTTGCAGATTCTTCTAAAGCTTATAATGAGTTAGGCTGGATCGCTAAAAGAAGTCTTGAGGATATGGTAAGGGATGCCTGGAGGTTTGAAGGAATCAAGTATAAGCATGTACTTTAGGGGGAGATGAGCCTATGA
>CAZHLQ010000079.1:0-2778 GCA_964533235.1 uncultured Gudongella sp.
GATTAACCTATTGACACAAATACTGGAAATATCATATAATTAGGTCAATTACAAATCAAGGCAAGGAAAGGGACTAGTAATCTAATCAATGGGGTAAAGAGAGTCAACGGTAGGTGGGAGTTGATCCCTAAATTTGATAAAGACACCCTGGAGCCTGCGGACATTCCGCACGTGAAGAGCGTTAAAAGAAGAGCGAGGATAACCTAATTAGGGTGGTACCGCGAGATTGCCTCTCGTCCCTGAAAATCAGAGATGAGAGGCTTATTTTATTTTTTAGGAGGGGGAAATTATGGGAGAAAGAATGGGTAGCTTGAGAAGAAGCGCTATGTGCGGGGAACTGCGTCTCGAACACATCGGTAGAGAAATTACATTAATGGGCTGGGTACAAAGAGAAAGGAATCTTGGAGGACTAATGTTCATTGACCTTAGAGATACAACTGGGATATCACAGATAGTATTTGATGATAGTGTACCTCTAGAGCTCATCCAAAAGGCCGAAGGTGTAAGAGCTGAATATGTTATCGCTGTTAAGGGCATAGTAAGGGAGAGACAATCAAAAAATCCTAATATAGCCACAGGTGATGTTGAATTATTAGCTTCAGAATTGAAGATTCTGGATGAAGCAGAGACTCCTCCTATTTACATTAAGGATGAGGACAATGTAAGTGAATCTATGCGATTAAAATATAGATATCTGGATTTGAGAAAACCAGGGATGCAAAGCAACCTTAAACTCAGGGCAAAAGTAGCGAAAGCTGTAAGAGATTTCTTTTATGAAAACAATTTTGTTGAAGTTGAGACTCCTGTCCTTACAAAGCCAACACCAGAAGGTGCCAGGGACTATCTTGTACCTAGTAGAGTGAATCCAGGCCAATTCTATGCACTTCCACAATCTCCTCAGCTGCTTAAACAGCTTTTAATGGTTTCAGGCATGGATAGGTATTATCAGATCGTGAAATGCTTCAGAGATGAGGACCTAAGGGCAAATAGACAGCCTGAATTCACTCAAATCGATGTCGAGATGAGCTTTGTCGATGTTGAAGACGTTTTGGCTATGAATGAGAAGCTTATGAAAAAGCTATTCAAGGAGATCAAGGGTGTAGATATAGAATTACCTCTCAGGAGGATGTCTTACGAAGAAGCAATGAACAGATTTGGTGTCGATAAGCCAGATTTAAGATTTGGATTTGAGCTTAAGGATATTTCTGATCTTGTAGGTGTTTCTGGATTTAAGGTATTTGTCGATGCCGTTTCTAATGGAGGTTCAGTTAGAGGGATCAACATAAACGGTCAAGGTGATCATTTTACTAGGAAGGACATAGCTGCGTTGGAAGAGTATGCCAAGACTTATGGTGCGAAGGGTCTAGCATGGATAAAGGTTACGCAAGAAGGTATCACTTCACCTATTGGTAAATTTTTCAGCAATGAGGAAATGTCAGTATTGCTTAACAGGTTCAATGCCAAGGAAGGAGACCTTGTTCTTATAGTTGCTGATAAGCTATCCATTGTTTATGACAGTCTTGGGAATCTTAGAAATGAAGTAGCTAAAAGGCTGGGCATCCTTAGAGACGATCATTATGAAATGCTTTGGATAACCGAATTTCCTCTGTTGGAATATGATGAGGAAGCCAATAGGTATGTAGCAAAGCATCACCCATTTACTCATCCAGTAGAGGAAGATTTGGACCTTCTTGAAAGCAACCCAGACAAAGTAAGGGCTAAGGCATATGATCTCGTAATCAATGGAGATGAAATGGGTGGTGGAAGTATAAGGATCAACAATTCACAGCTACAAAGCAGAATGTTCAAAGCATTAGGGTTAAGTGAAGAAGAGGCACAGGATAAGTTTGGATTTCTGCTGGAAGCATTTAGATATGGGACTCCTCCTCATGGAGGTATCGCATTTGGCCTGGATAGACTTATAATGCTGTTTTCAGGGTCATCAAATATCAGAGACGTTATAGCTTTTCCTAAAACTCAGTCTGCAACGTGTCTAATGACTGGAGCACCAACTAATGTTTCAAACGAACAGCTTTATGAAGCACACATAAAGGTTGACGTGGAAAATGAATAATGCTTTTATAAGATCATCCTATCTACTTGGCGATGAAGGGATGAGGCGTCTTACAAACAGTAAAATCGCAATCTTTGGCGTTGGGGGCGTAGGCTCCTATGCAGCAGAGGCGCTGGCAAGAACGGGTGTAGGGAGTCTGGTTTTGATTGACTATGATACTATAGATGTCACTAATATAAACAGACAGATCCATGCAACTTCCAAGACAATCGGGTTGCCAAAGGTTTCAGTTATGATGGAAAGACTGCTGGAGATCAATCCAGAACTTATAGTTGAGATCAAACAGGAAAGGTATTGTACAGAGACTAAGAAAGATTTGTTGGATCAAACATATGACTATGTAATAGATGCAATAGATATGGTATCATCAAAAATAGATTTGGTTACGAGTACGTTAGAAATGGGTATACCTATTATAAGCTCTATGGGAGCAGGTAATAAGCTTGATCCTACAGCTTTTATGGTTACTGACATATACAATACTAGGGTATGCCCATTAGCCAGAGTAATGCGAACCGAGCTCAGAAAGAAAGGTGTCAAGGCTCTTAAGGTAGTTTATTCACCAGAAGAGCCTATTGATGTGAATCTGGGTGATTTGGGAAGACGCAAAGCGATACCTGGAAGCGTGTCATTCGTACCTTCAGTTGCAGGATTGATTATAGCTGGTGAGGTAATAAAGGATATCGCATTAAAGGAGGATAGAT
>CAZHLQ010000080.1:0-3670 GCA_964533235.1 uncultured Gudongella sp.
TTATTTTAGAATGAAAGGGATGGAAAATGGAAAAACTACAATTGTATGGATTTAATAACCTGACTAAGACTCTCAGCTTCAATATCTATGACGTTTGCTATGCAGTAACACCTGAGGATAAGCAGAAGTACATCGAGTACATCGATGAGCAATACAATTCCACCAGACTGACGGAGATCCTTACTGAGGTAACGAGGATCATTGGTGCGAATCTGTTAAATATTGTAAAACAGGACTACGTTCCCCAGGGAGCAAGCGTAAACCTTCTTATAACTGAGGAAAAGCTTCCTGACGTGTGCGTGGATCCGTCATGCAATTTAGGGGAGGTTATAGCAAACCCAAGGAATGTCATAGGACACCTTGATAAGAGTCATATCAGCGTCCATACTTACCCGGAATACCATCCTGACAAGGGTATCATGACGTTTCGAGTAGATCTTGACGTATCAACATGTGGTCAAATATCTCCACTTAAGGCACTGGACTTTCTCTTTGAGAGCTTTGACTCAGATATAGTTATATGCGATTATAGGATCAGAGGATTCACCAGAGACCTGGATGGAACAAAGCATTTTAAAGATCACAAAATCAACTCAATACAGGACTATATCTCTAAAGAGAATCTTAATAAATACAACAGCATAGATGTCAATGTTTACCAGGAGAACATATTCCATACAAAGATGATGCTTAAAGAGCTTGAGCTTGATAACTACCTTTTCGAGATCAAGGAAGAGGATTTAACAGGAAGACAAAAAAGAGATATACTGGATAAGCTGAATGAAGAGATGCACGAAATCTACTATGGAAGAAATTACGGGATAGACTATTAAGGAGGGATATTGTGGAGCTTTGGTTTTCGGAAAAAAGTACAGACACCTGTGAGTTTAAGATAAAGGTTAAGGCTCAGATATATTCAGAAGTAACCCCATTCCAAAAGATCGCTTTTTTTGAGTCCTATGATTTTGGTAGGTTCTTTACCCTTGATGGATTGATGATGGTAAACGAAAAGGATGAGTTTATATATCATGACATGATAGTCCATGTGCCACTTGCTGTGAATCCTGAGATCAAGAGGGTTATGGTAATAGGCGGTGGAGACGGCGGAACAATTAGAGAGCTTACAAGGTATAGCCATATTGAGCATATAGATTTTGTGGAAATAGACGAAAGAGTCGTCCAGTTGTGCAGGGAATACCTTCCTCAAACAGCATGCAAGCTGGATGATCCTAGGGTGCATCACCATTACGTTGACGGTATAAAGTACGTCAAGGAAAAGAAAGGTTACTACGACCTCATTCTCGTGGATTCGACAGATCCAATTGGTCCTGGAGAAGGGCTTTTCACAAGAGAATTCTATACAGACTGCTACAATGCATTGAATGATAAGGGGATATTGATCAATCAACACGAGAGCCCATATTACCCAAACTATGCAAAAGAGATGAAGAAGGCCCATGCAAAGCTTAAAGCAATATTTCCTGTTTGCAAAGTATACCAGTTTCACATGCCTACCTATGCCAGCGGCCACTGGCTTTTCGGATTTGCAAGCAAAGTACTCGATCCATTAAAAGATCATAAGCCAGAATCCTGGGAATCCTTCGGATTAAATACAAAATACTACAATACAGAGCTTCACAGAGGGTCCTTCGCACTTCCAACATATGTAATTGAGCAGCTTGAGGAAGCTAAATAGAATCGGTTGAATTTTGGGAGCAGAAAACACTGCTCCTTTTCCAATTAAGCTTTGATGCTGCAATAGTTTGACCATCTTAGGGTATATATTATGCAGTGATTATACGAGAAGAGAGTGAAGAATATGATGAAGTACAAATTTACCGCCAAGGGTATATGCAGTGAATTGAATATCCTAGAGATTGGGAAGTATTTTGGAATCACAAAGAAAATTAAGTGGGAAGAACCGCTTATTGTGAAGACAGACAGTACTATTGGAAAAGCTGTTTATCTTTATCATTTTGGTGTACTTGTATTCCTGAACTATGAAGACGATGAAATGCTGGAATTCATCAGGGAGATCAAGGCAATCCCAGGTAGCATAAAGAGCATTAACGCAGACATAGTCTATGGGGAGGTTGAGACTTACACACTAATAGAGGACCCTGAATTAGATGAAAGCCAGCTGGAGTTTCAGGAGTACAGGAATAATATAATAAAGAAGTTCCATGTAGATATGGCGGCTCTTGTTCTTGCCAAGTCTGTAGCTCTTGAGATCATTGAGATTAACATCGACAGGGTATTCGATGAGATAGAAGGAACTGTCGTCAGCCTTAGAAATGGGAAGGTGAAGACAAGTGAAAAGAGGACGATTTCTGCCATTGGGAAGATCCTTGCATTCAAGCATACCACCATTTCCTACATTATGATGCTGGATAAGCCATCCATAACCTGGAAGGAAAAGGAAGCGGAGGTTTTCTTTGATGAGCTTGCAGAGCTATACGAACTGGACGATAGATATGATAAACTAAATGCCAAGATCGATGCACTTCTTGATACAGCTGAGGTAATTGCTGATTTACAGCACTCAAGGATGTCGAAATATCTTGAGATAGTTGTAATATTGCTGATCCTAATTGAGGTAGTTCATGCCTTCGAGGAACCGATAATGAATTTATTGAAGCTCATTTTTGGTATCAACTAACAGGATAATATGACTCAGGAGAAGAGAAATGGATATTAGAAGGATACAAAGGTTAAATGATCATAAAGAGAAGGAAGGGGAATACGTATTATATTGGATGCAGCACTCTCAAAGAACAAGGGCTAACCAAGCCCTTTATTTTTCTATCCAAGTTGCAAATGATCTTTGTAAACCCCTTCTCGTTTGCTTTGGACTTACTGATGGATTTCCTGAGGCTAATCTTAGGCACTACAGCTTCATGCTGGAGGGACTTAAAGAGGTAAAAGCAGATCTCGAAAAGACAGGTATAGGTTTTGTTATAATTAAGGGTAGTCCTGATGAAGCTGCATTAATTCTCGGTAAAAAGGCAAGTATAATAGTTTCTGACAGAGGCTATTTAAGAGTAGAGAGGTATTGGAGAGAAATAGTTGCTAAAAAAGCAGGTTGTGCCTTTTACCAGGTTGAGTCGGATCTTATTGTTCCTATAGAGGAAGCTTCTATCAAAGAGGAATACTCAGCTGCTACTATCAGAAGAAAGATAATGCAAAGACTTGAGGAGTATAATGACCTTGATGAAACGCCAACTATAACTAGCAAGTTCAATAATGAACTTTTATCCGATATTAAAGGGATAGTAGCAGACATTGATGAGGCTTTGAGTGCTTTAGATATAGATACATCTGTATCCCCCATAAAGAATAAAAGGGGAGGGTACTCTGAGGCAAAGAAAAGACTGGATGATTTTATTGAGAATAAGCTTTGTTATTATGATACTTTGAAAAACCAACCGGACAAGGACTTTTCCTCAGGTCTTAGCCCATATCTTCATTTTGGACAAATTTCTCCACTAGAGATATACAATGCAATTAAGGATATTGATTCTCCCGGGAAGGAGAGCTTCATAGATGAGCTAATAGTGAGAAGAGAGCTAGCCTTTAATTTCGTATACTATAATGACCGTTATGATTCCTATGACTGCGTACCCAGCTGGGCTGCTCAATCCTTGGAGCTCCATAAAAGTGACTTGAGAAC
>CAZHLQ010000081.1:0-3973 GCA_964533235.1 uncultured Gudongella sp.
GCATCGCTCTGGAAAACATGATCGAGCACCCTGGCCGATGCCTGATAGCTAAATCGCCCTGTAAAGCGCCTTAGAAGGAGGTGCTCCTCGCCCTTGCAGACAAGCTCCCTGGTGTCGATGTTCTTGATTTTTGGACTTGTAACGTAGCCCCTAAAGAGTACATCGTTGCCCTCTATTGCCACTACATGAGCCCATCGCTGGATCGGGATCTTGCGGCTACACTTGATAGAGAACTCCGCTGCTTTGCTGGCATCTGCATACTCGCGGAGGTCCCAGGAGTCAGCCTCTATCTCGATGGGCTCTTTTTCGGCATTGGTTATGAGGATCTCCATTATAGCACTCCTTCAAGATATTTCTTTTGGGGCTTTCCTGCAAGCTCCGCCTCTTCTATAATTTCTTTCCGAGATTTGCTCCGCTCCGCTTTATTCTCCTGTTTCGCCATGCATCCTCCGAAAAATTGATATGTAGAATCTACCTAAATTATGCTATGCGATTTATGATATTGCTGATTCTGATACCAATATGCAGTGGTTACTCTCTCCCAGGGTGCACAGATCAGACTGCGCTGGATGAACTGGAGGCCCTGGTGGAGTCCTACCAATTCCGCTATCAGCCAAGACTAGACTATTTTGATTGCGCTGATATGAGCAGTGCGAACTGGAGGCTCCTGAAGGCGGCAGGATACGAGCCTAAAATCGCCCTCCGGAAAGAAGGGCCGAATAACAGCCATTGCTATGCTATCTGTCCCCTGGGCGATGGCTGGGCGGGCATAGAGACAGAGAAGCAAAACCTCACCCATAGGACTGGGGTAATAATCACAGAGCTGGAGATGTGGGCCGTCTTAGACTCCCCCGAGGAAGTCTATGCCTTTGATCGCCGCGGCCCGCCAGTTATCCAGGGCGAGGTGCTGGAGTATGTCCCTAAAGCCCCCGCCTTGCCGCCGCTATTTGCTCAGTGATTTCTGCCACCAGCTCCTTATTCCTCTGAGCCAGCAAAGCCTCGATATCCTGCCCTCCCCCCATGATCGGGCTGTTAATGGTGACATTCACATCTCCCCCTCCGCCCATCCTGGAGAGCCCTTTGGCCATGTTCTCTTCAGGAATGACCCATTCAGGCCCGGCCTCACCGACCACGGCCAGGGTGGGGCGGGAAACATAGCCGCCTCGGGCCATGAATATGGGCGGAAGAGAATAGCCGAATCCTGGGCTGCTCCCACTCCCACCTCCACCGCCACCAGAGCTGCCAGTGTAGACCTCATTGACATAGACGGTCTTATAGACGGGTTGGCTTGCAGCGGCATTGATAGACGCAATAGCACTCATTGCCGCAGATGTGTCTATCCTGAGGCTTTTGCTGACTTCCTTTTGAGCCGCAGTATCTACCTCAGAGATAGACGCCGTGGCTTTGGTGCTGTCGATTGTGAGCGGCTTTTGCACATCCTTTTTAGCGGTACCCTCAAATTCCGATAAGGCGGTGGTGGCCGCTGAGGTATCCAGCTTGACAGATACCGGGATGCTCTGCTGAGTCTGACCAACACTGCCGAGGGCTGCGCCTCCTACTGCATTCATGGCCATCGCTGCCTCATTGGCGGCGGATGTGACGGTATTCTTCCAGTCGAGGTAAGCCTGCCCCCCCTGGCCGATATAGCTCGGATTAAAGAGGTTCTCCTGCGCCTCTTGCCAGGCCCCGAAGTCGGACATTAGGCAGGCTTCGCAATCTTCCACCGCTTTCTGGAGCTGGTTGTAGCCTACTGAGGCAGCCTTAGGGGTCTCTGCAAGTTTGCCGAGTGCGGTATTTGTGGTCTCTGCTTTTCCATTTAGTCTATCAAGAGCTTCTCCTACATCGATTAACCCCTTGGCATAATCTCTGAGAGCTTCGATTTGTTCACCGGTGAACAAATCCGGCATTTCTCTGGCCTTATTTACGAGATCTCCGAGATAAGTCGCAGACTGGCGCTGCATATCTAACACGCCGCTATGCCAAGCATCAGCATACCAATCAATTTCGCTTTGGAGGGCGGGTTGCCAGGTGTTGCGCAGGAACTCCATATAATCTGTACCAGCAACCTTTTTTAGCTCCTCCATGCTGGATATTGCTTTTGATATATCAATATCAAAAGATTCTTTCTTGACATTACCAAATAAATTGACAGTCAGAGGGTTTTTATCCAATATGTCCTGCAAATTATCTCTGGTTCGTATTAAATCGTCTTTTGCCCTGTCGTTGTCCGGCTCTACAAGGTATTTGGCTTTGGCCTCATCATAAGATTCTATGGCGTCCTTAAGAGAAGTCAAATAGTTGATGGCATTCTGAGAGCCCTGTCTCTTCGCTTCCTCGGGGTCATAGAGCTGAAGATTGCGGAGAGTGTCCAAGCTTGCCTCTACCTGGGCCTTGTCTGGGACAAGTCCCTTTGTAAAAGCATCTGCAATTGTTTGACCTGCTGCCTGTATCTCGCTCTTTGCTCCCGAGGACACATCCAGGAATGAGTCTACTACAATCTCACGGGTATCTGTCGCCCGGAGTATGGCGGCTTCACCCAAACGATCCGTGAGGTCTAGTACGTTGGCCTCATCGTAATCCAATCCGGCCCGTCGGAATAACTCAGGCAAAGTCTTCTCGATGCCCCACCCGGACACCGGACCGGCCACTTCCTGGCCATTAACTAAGAGGGTGCTCCTCGTCAGCCCATCATCAGTCTGGTATTTCAGTTCTACTTCCAGGCCGCTTTTTAGCGTGGTCTTACGGAGGCCCGCTTCGTTGCGGTCGTCTCCGTTAATTCTAGTCTGGGCGTTGATGAGGGCCAATGCCATCTCATCCGTCAGAGCGCCAGTTAAATCGGTGGCCATCCACCCTGCAATTTCTTTCGAAATGCCGGATTTAACAAGTTCGGAGAATCTATCTGCATATGTCGCTCCGGCCTCATCAGCCGCATCTCCTATCTTATTAAGCGCCTCCGGGCTGCTCAGAGCCTCGCCCGGAGCCTCTTGAAGTTCTGGAGATTCTTCGATGGCCTCACCCATCTCCTCGCCTGCTGCCTCGCCCGCCTGGTAGAATCCAAATGTCTCATTCAGCCATTTGTCCGAGCTGGCAAAGACATCTGAGATACTATCTCCGATACCTACTGCCCAGTCGTAGGTGGCCTCACCCGCCTCTATACCCGCAATAGCCCAGTCGTTCATGGCGGAAACTATGCCGGTGATTGTTGGGAGAAGGACACTACCCAGCTCCACACCTGCCCGCGTGATGGTATTAGTGAAGGTATCCCATTCTGCATTTAAGGTGCTGCTATTTTGTTCAAAAGTCTTCATCATGGAGCTGCCGTTTTCCCATTCAGAATTTGCCTTCTGGAGAGCAGATTGTAGAGTATCACCAGCAGCGGCCAGCTTCAAGATAGCCGGCGCGCCTTCTGTGCCTGCTAATTTTACTGCCGCCTGGAAGCGTTCGGTAGGATCTTCTATGGCGGCAATTTTCTGGGCGGTCTCGGCCAGGGTGCCGTTCAGGTCTCCGGCCAGCTTGCCCTTGAGTTCATCGACCGATGTTCCCAGCAGAGTAGCCCATGATGTAAGATTGTCTTTATTGGCCGTTACCGATGTGGCCATATTGAGGAAGCTCTTGATGCCTGTAGATGCAGTCTCCGAACTCATGCCTGCTGAGATTAGGGCAGTTCCCAGGGCAGCCACCTGAGGAATGGACTGTCCCATGGTGGTATTGAGGAAGCTGGCCCGGCTGATGAAATCAAGCACCTCGGGCTCTGTGGCCGCGAAGCTGTCACCCATGGTATTGACGACGTTGCCCAGGCTCTCCATGTTGCTGGTGTCTATATCCATCCCGAAGGCAGTGAGGATCTTGGCCGCCGCCGTGGCCGCTTGTTCTGCCGGCATCTCAAATGCGACTGACATCTGAGCAGCCGCCTCAGAGAATCCGGCCAGCTCATCTTTCGCTACTCCGAGAGATCCGGCCACCTGGGCGATAT
>CAZHLQ010000082.1:0-2499 GCA_964533235.1 uncultured Gudongella sp.
TATCAAAGCTGAGAATCCAAGGGAAGCAAACACCAACCAAACCGGTATTATCGATATCTTCGATCCACCTGCTGCACCAAAGAATCCCCCAAACAGACCTCCAAAATGGTTTATCATATAGGACAACAGGAACGAAAAGCCGATACCAATGACTCCGCCAAGTACACCGATCATTGCGGATTCAAGCAGGAACAGTCTTTTGATATCGTTGATGGAAGCACCGATGACCTTCATGATCCCGATTTCCTTCGTACGCTCATATATGCTCATTACCATTGTATTTGTTATCCCTATGGCTGCGACAAGAAGTGAGATCGCACCGATACCACCCAGTACAAGCTGGATCATCCCAGCTGTTTCCTTCATGGCTTCCAACTGGTCATTAAGGCTGTATGCCTCATGCCCCATATCCTTTATTGCCTGCTGAACTTCCTGGACGTTCTTCATCTCGTCGACCTTAACATTGATCTGCTGATAATCAGTACTTGAATCCTGACCTGGCTTAGGCTTTACTCCCTCCGCCTTTTCTTTTTCCTTTATTAGCTTTTGGACCTCGGTTATGGGCATGAAAACCCCATAGCTGTACTCCCAATTGCCCTCTGCCAGGACCCCTGCAGTCTTTATCTTGTATTCCTTATAAACCACCTTATTCCCTGGATCCTCCCATCCGTAGCTTGGATTAAGAGTCATGGTCATACGATCCTTCATTAGATCTACCTTAGGCTCTCTCCAAACTCTTGCCTTGGGATCGTAGAAGTTCTGCTTCATTTGGCTTCCAAATACTACAGTAAGCTCATCGCTGCTGGTAAGAAGTCTACCCTCAGCTATCTCAAAGCCGAACTCCTCCATAGACTCAGGATCGACGCCTCTTATAGGAACTCCAGCGATGTATCTTCCATTTATTATAGTTCCGTATACCTCAAGAGTAGGGCTGACTGCGACAACATTAGGCAAAGCCTTGAAGCTTGCAACAGCCTTATCGTCAAGCTTGACCGGTTCTCCTCCCTGAGAAGGCATCGATGGATCCTCCCAACGTTTATGGACATTTATCGTAGTAAGGCTTCCCCACTGAGCGATCTGATCCTCGAAGGCCTTGCTGAGACCAAAGCCAAGGCTGAGCATGACGATAATAGAGGTTGCGCCTATTATTACACCGAGGACGGTAAGAAAAGTCCTCAGCTTTCTCCTCCACAGGTTTTTAACACCCATTCTGACCAAATCGAAGCTATTCATCTATTCCCATATCCTCTAGCGCTTTTTTCGCCTTCCTTTTCCTATAGATGATCACTCCGGCAACTATTGCTGCCAACGCAACTGCTCCAGGTAAAAGGAAGGACTTTATGCCTCCTGATCCTCCTGGCATTGGCTCCTCAAATGGGGGCTCACCCTCAGGGTATTCAGGCATTGGCATCATATCCATAACATTAAGTGTAAAGGGCTTACGTACCTCTTGCATTTGACCTGTGGAGTCCTCAAATGTGAAGACGATGTCCCCAGAAAGCTCGCCAGGATTCATAGGTATAACATACCCTTCAAAATACTCGCTGCTTCCGCTGTTGAAATTCCCAACATAGTATTGGCCGTTCTCAGTTTGGAAGTCGCCCTCCAGCTTGACCATCATGTTGTAAAGAGTTACCTTTCCCGTATTGTAGAATTCTACTGAAACAGGCGTTGACTGCCCCACGTAGCTTTCCGGGAAGTAGCCTACCTCCCCAGTTTCAAGTCTTGATTGCTGTACAACAGGTATTCCAATGAATTCCTGAGCTTGGTAGGGATTTGCAGCAGAATCCTCATATTCAAAGTTAGCAGTTATGGTGTAGGTCTTTGCCTTGGCATCAGGGATAGTGAACATGGTTATTGTCTTCTCGACCCTGCCCTTAGGTGCGATGCTGTCAATGTAGAAGGTATTGGAGCTGTTAACTGGAGTAAATACTGATCCTGAGTCAGTCTCCTCCTCAGCAGTAAGGAAGATCTTGATGTTTCTTACTGCCCTTGAGCTGTTTGTATTGTAGAAAGAAAGGTACATCTCAAAGTTTTGACCTGCCTCTACCATTGTAGGGCTGAAGCTGTACTTATCTATTATCAGCTTCGGGGTAGAAAGATTTGCATCCTCATCCGGTGCGTTTACAAACACTCCGATCATCTGTGATATCTGGTCTCTAGAGTCAGGAGAAACAAGATCATCGGTGTAATCCACTGTAATATTTATCGGGTAGTTGCTGGTCATTGCATTTGGTGCAGTCAGGAATAAAAATTCGACCTTAACTACCTCACCTGGCGCTATCGCATCAATTTTAGCTGTACTAAGGGATTTTGGAACAAGTCCGTTTGAGTCCTGGCTGTCAGCATTTACTACCACATTCTTAGCTATTGACTGGCCCTGGTTTCTTACTTCCATGGAGACCTTGACCTCTTTGTTTTGACCAAGTGGGCCAGAAGGATAAGTTATGTTTTGAAGCAAAAGGTTCGCAGCCTGCTCAAGATTTGATCCTACCTGGA
>CAZHLQ010000083.1:0-3660 GCA_964533235.1 uncultured Gudongella sp.
AAGGCGAAGCTTACTGCCAACACCGCGGCTGTATACTTTGAGAACCCGTCATTCCTTGGCTTCCTTGAAACCAATGGAAGCGAGATCTCAAGACTTGCACATGAGGCTGGAGCTGTCGCTATCGTAGGGGTAGACCCAAGCAGCCTTGGAGTTATTGAACCACCTTCAGCATATGGAGCGGATATAATCTGTGGAGATCTTCAGCCTCTTGGAATGCACATGAATTACGGCGGCGGACAGTCAGGCTTTATTTCCACTAGGAATGAGGAACGCTTTGTCATGGAGTTCCCATCAAGATTATTCGGAGTAGCTCCGACAATAGTCGAGGGAGAATATGGCTTTGGAGACGTGGCATATGACAGAACCTCCTTCGGTAACCTAAGGGAAAAGGGCAAGGAGTACGTCGGCACCCAAACTGCTCTTTTGGGTATAACGGCAGGAGTATATCTTTCAACCATGGGTCCAAGGGGAATGGAGGAGCTAGGACAAAACATCATCCAGAAGTCCCAATATACAATAAAGGAGCTTTCAGAAATCAAGGGTATTTCCGGATCCAGATTTGAAGGCTTTAATTTCAAGGAGTTCGTAGTCGATTTCAACGGTACAGGAAAAACTGTGGATGAAGTAAACAAAGCCTTGCTCCAAAAGGGAATTTTTGGAGGAAAGGATCTCTCAAAGGCGTTCCCTGAGATGGGGCAGTGCGCTCTTTACTGTGTAACAGAGGTACACATGAAGGAAGATATCGACAGGCTGGTTTCTGCAATCAAAGAGATCGTTGAAGAATAATCCATAGAGAGGACTGATATTATGAAGCGGATAATAAGAAAAAATAGAGTTAGAAGCTTTCATCAGGCTAGGTGGAATGAACCAATCATTTTCGAGCTTGGTTCCCCTGGCGAGCGAGGAATACTGGTACCCAAGGCTGAGGAAGAGATAGTCGAGAAGGTTGGAAACGGCTTTGACAGCATACCATCCGGTATGCGAAGAAGTGTCCCGCTAAAGCTCCCTGAGATAAATCAAAAAAGAGTACTTATGCACTACCTAAGGCTTTCGCAGGAAACACTTGGTGGAAACATCAATATAGAGATTGGTCAGGGCACTTGTACAGTAAAATATAACCCGGTGGTTAATGATAAGCTGGCTGGATCTGAAAAGATGTCAGAGCTTCATCCGCTGCAGGACACCTCTACTACCCAGGGCATCCTTGAGATCATCCATAGAACTGATCTTATGATGCGCGAGATTTCCGGGATGGACCACTTCAGCTTCCAGGCTGCAGGCGGTTCCCAGGCGACAATGACTATGGCATCGATCGTAAGGATGTACCATAGACACAGAGGTGAAGAGGCTCAGAGAGATGAGATCATAACGACCGTCTATTCACATCCATCAGATGCAGCAGCTCCAGCTCTTAAGGGCTATAAGATAATAACCATTATGGCAGATGAAAATGGAAGACCTGATTACGAGGCATTTAAGGCTGCAGTAAGCGAGAGGACCGCTGCATTCGTGGTCGCAAACCCTGAGGACACTGGGATATTCAATCCCAGGATCAAGGAATTTACGGATCTGGTTACGAAGGCTGGCGGCTTGAACTGCTACGACCAGGCAAATGCCAATGGTCTTTATGGTATCGCCAGGGCGAGAGAAGCAGGCTTCCACATGTGTTATTTCAACTTGCATAAATCCTTTGGGACGCCTCATGGCTGCGGCGGTCCAGGATCGGGAGCAGTAGGAGTCATTTCTGAGCTAAGAGACTTCCTGCCAAAGCCCCTGGTTGAGTTCGATGGGGAGAAGTACTTCTTGGACTACGACTTAAAAAGCAGCATTGGTAAGGTAAGATCCTTCTATGGAACTCCACAGGTAGTCCTAAAGGCATACAGCTGGATCATGAGCCTTGGTGCCGAAGGTCTATATGAGGTAGCTAAGGTAGCTTCATTGAACAACGTATATCTTATTAGAAGGCTGCTTGAGTACAAGGGGCTGGAGGTTCCATTCAGGGAGGATATTCAGAGAATCGAGCAGGCAAGGTATACTATGGAAAAGATAGCAAAGGATACTGGATTCAGCTCCGGAGATATAGCAAGACGAGTAATGGATTTTGGGATGCATATCTGGTCAAGCCATCACCCATTTTATATTCCAGACCCTCTGACTCTTGAACCTACAGAGACTCCATCCATGGAGGATATTGAAGAGTATGTGGAGACTCTGCACCATATATTCGACGAAGCTTATAATGACCCTGAAATAATAAGAAGCGCACCTAACAACAGCACTATCCATATGGTGGACGAATCCAGCATGGACGATCCTAATCAGTGGTGTCCTACCTGGAGAGTTTATGAGCAAAGAACTAAAAAAGAATAGATGGACGTGATCCTATGATCAAGATTGGGCTTATCGTTAACCCGATCGCCGGTATGGGCGGTAGAGTCGGACTTAAGGGGACAGATGATGAAGGCACACTCATCAGGGCTATACAGATGGGTGCCAGGTCTGAGGCTCCCGAAAAAACTATAAAAGCATTACGACAGCTGCTTCCTTTAAAGGAGCAGCTGTTGGTGTTTACCTGCTCAGGGGATATGGGTGAAAATGAAATAGTAAAAACAGGGCTGGATTATGAAGTTGTCTATACCAGCGATAGAAACACCACATCCGATGATACAGTTATTGCAGCTTCAAGGATGCTGGAACAGGGAATAGACTTGTTGGTCTTTGCAGGAGGAGATGGAACTGCCAGGGATATCTATAAGGCAATAGGTCAAAAGATCCCAGTTATAGGTATTCCAGCAGGCGTCAAGATCCATTCGCCTGTGTATGGGAACACACCGGAAGCCTCTGGGAAGCTTGCTGCTGAGTTTTTAAGCGGTAAGCAGGTCCAGCTTGTGAATGAGGAGGTCATAGATATCGATGAGGAGGCCTATAGGAATGATGTCGTTATGACTCAGCTCTATGGTTACTTGAAGGTACCTGTAATCGAAAAATGGATACAGAACAAAAAGGCGCCTACGCCTTTATCAGATAAAGCATCACAAATGTCTATAGCATTGGACATTGCTGACAGCATGGAGAAGGACGTATTTTATTTGATAGGCCCTGGAAGTACTACCAAGGCTTTAATGGATGCCTTAAGTCTTAAAAAGACACTTCTTGGAGTCGACATCATTAAAAACAAGGAACTTGTCAAGGCAGACTGCAGCGAGAATGAGATACTTGAGATTATCGGAGATTCCCAGACAAAGCTAATAATAACACCAACAGGCGGGCAGGGGTATCTCCTTGGAAGGGGAAATCAACAGATAAGTCCTAGGGTTTTAAGTAAGGTTGGAAAGAACAACATAACTATAATAGCGACGGAAGGTAAGCTCATACAGCTTAAAAACAACCCGTTAAGAGTATATACTGGAGATGAAGACCTTGATAAAGAGCTATCAGGCTATTATAAGGTTCGTATAGGCTATGGTATGTCCAGAATGTATAAGGTAGAAGGATAGGATGTGTTTGGAGCCGTGCTTTCATAGTTTGATAAACGGAGAGGCTACGAAAACTTTGATGAATGTCTTAATATAGAAGATCTGATTGCTGCTGTAAGGATAATCGCAAGATTCGTTTACCGCTGGACAAATATAGAAAGAAGTGCTAATAATAATATAAAAT
>CAZHLQ010000084.1:0-13224 GCA_964533235.1 uncultured Gudongella sp.
TCCCTGTACCGATTGCCATCTCAAGGATATGTTTAACTTCGACACCCTTTTTGTCAAAGATTTCCTTTATATATGTTCCCCACGTCTCGTAATCAAAATCATCCATTAAACTGTCATAAAGATATGAAAATTCTCTATAGCTATCCAAAATAATTCCTCCTATACAGCAAGAAAATACATATAGTTTACAATAGCAAAAATCGCGATCGTTACAAAAACAGGCATCCAGTAAACTCGTTTGTTATCATCTAATTCCATGATCATTTCTTCCTCTTGCTCCGTTTCAGATGTCTTAGGGAAATATTTTAGTATCAGAAAAAGAACGACCAGAGAGAATAATCCCCAGCCTGCCAGTAGAATCATTGCTGCTATCGCCTCAAAGCCTACTGGTAGCTGAGGCGAAACTTCTGCAGCCTCCTCAAGTTTTTCGATCATCCCGGAGGCTGCAAATCCTATTGTCAGCGCTATCGCGTTGTTAAGAGTATGACCAAGAATTGTTGCATATAGGCTTTTAGTCTTTATCATTACAATGCCCAGGATCAGTCCCAGGAATGCTGGCCCCAAAAAATTCATAAGGTTAAAGTGGAATAATCCAAATAAAACCGATGAGATTATCAGAGCCTTTTTTTCACCAAGCTTTCCATAAGCCGACTGCATAGTTCCCCTGAACATAACTTCTTCACAAATACCGGGGGTAACAGCTATTACCAATAATGAAATCCAGTACTCAGGCCAGCTTGATGGTATTGGTACACCTGTCGGAAGGCTCTCACTTACAAGATTTAGCAACAGCATTACAATATAATTCAAAAAAACCGCCATTGGATAAGCAAAAATCATAGTCAAGACAGTAAAAATGCCCTGTTTGAATGATATTGGCGCAAGCCTCAACACCTTCTTTAATGAATATCCCCTAAGCTTTAGGAATAACAAGTTAGGCACGAGAATTATCAGGTACTCTGTTATTAGAATACCAGCAAATAGATCTCTGTTTTGTGCATACCCTCCAATAATTAGAAAGGCAAGACCTAAAGCAAGATATAAAATATTAACTCCATTTGGTGATGGCATTTTGTCCGTTCTCACATGATCACTTCCCTTACACCATTAAATACACCTGCAACAAGTGCAGGTGCAGAGGAACTACTCGAATGTAAAAATATATGGTATGTTTCTGTAGTAATCTCCGTAATTCAGTCCATAACCTACTATAAAAACATCTGGAATTTCATAGCCTACGTAATCAGGCATTAGATCCACCTGTCTTCTGCTGGGCTTATCCAGCATGACGCAAATTTTGATTGAATCTGCACCTTTTTCTCCCAGATGCTCTACAACTCTTAGCAATGTGTGGCCTGAGTCGATAATATCATCGACTATTAGAACGCTTTTCCCCTTTATTTCACCTCTTATGTCCTGAAGTATCTCAACCCTGCCTGAGCTAACCTCAGCATGACCATAGCTTGCAGTGGTCATAAAATCAATTTCAACAGGAATATCCATTTCTCTTGCTAGATCGGCTGTAAAAATAAAGCTGCCTCTCAGAAGGGACACAATAACTAAGTCCTTGCCTTTATAATCTCTGCTTATTTCCTTCCCCATTTCTCTGACTCTGTTGTTTATTTCCTCTCTGGAAAATAAGACCTTCTCTTTTTTGTCCTCAAACAAGGCAGTCTCTCCCTTCAACTTATTTTCTTCCCAATATTTGTCTGATTTCTCTTAACTCCTTGAGAATTAGATTTAATGTCAATTGAATGCTTATGATTATTATAAATATTATAGCACCAAGAATTAGGTTTGTATTCATAAAAATACCATCCTTTACATGAAAAATCAAGCTTCTGCTTTTCTATATACCCAATGGGCTTGATTACACCACAGACAACCATATTAAATCATATGGTATATGAGTTTGATACTGTGGTATAATTCAATCAAACATCATGAGGTGAGCAATATGTTCCATAGTATGACTGAAGAAACTGCAATGCAAAGACTTATTCTTATAAAAATAGTAAATAGTTCAAGAATTCCAATCTCGAATACAAGCTTGACCGAGATTGCAATCGAAAGCTTCGACATGAACTTTTTTATTGTACAGCAACATCTATCTGAGTTGACAGGTAATAGATTTCTAATAATAGATAAATCAAATAGTCAAAATTTTTATCTCTTGACAGATGCTGGAAAAGAAGTGCTTAAGCTATTTAATGACAAGATCACAGATGAAGTCCACCAGAAAATCGAGGCTCTCTTTGTCGACAATAATTTAGAACAAGGTGCTGAAGCTTTTTACAGTTTATCTGAATCAGGAGAGTATTGGGTGTATCTGAAACTAACGGACAGAGGATTAAAGATATTTGAGCTTACCCTCAGTGTACCTGATGAGCCTCAAGCTGAAAGGATCTGCTCTGGTTGGACCAAAAACCATGCAGCTATATTCGGAAGGATAATGGATGTAGTAAATCGTGTATAAAAACCCTGCTATCTAAAGCAGGGTTTTAGCTATTGTTCTAACTTCACCAATCAAATACAGAGAACCTCCAAAGAGAATCATGTCTCCAGGGTCAGCAAGCGAAATAGCCTTTCTTACGGCATTTTCAACTGATGGCTCAACATGAACATTTTCAGTGTATTTACTAATTTCCTCTGCAAGCAGCTCCGCCTTAAGCTTCCTGGGCATATTTACTTCAGTTACGATGATCTCTGATGCCAAAGGTACAAGCTGTTCGATCATATGAGTATAGTCCTTGTCCTTGAGGACGCCAACTCCCAATATAAGCCTGTTATACTGAAATAACTCAACTGCCTTTGCAAGGTTTTCTACTCCCTGTAGATTATGAGCCCCATCGATGAGAAAAATTGGGTGTCGGCTCATTACTTCAAGTCTGCCCTTCCATTTAGTACTATATAGTCCTTTTAATAATTGGCTGTCCTCAAAGCTCACTAATCCTCTATCTCTTAATTCCAACAAGCATATTGCAGCAGTTGCTGCATTATATACCTGATAATCACCAAGCATAGAAATATTTATCATTTGATAGACCTTACCCTTGAAATGTAGGTCGAATACACTCCCAGTATCCTTCTCATCTATGACTTTGATATCGTTGGGATCAACTTCAATATAATCTGCACACATATCCTTCGCTACCAGCTGAATCACTTTTCTGGATTCCTCTTTCTGCGGATAAACAATCACGATCCCATCTTTTTTGATGATTCCAGCTTTTTGATAAGCAATCTCTCCAAGAGTATTCCCAAGTACATCCATATGATCATAATCTATTGTTGCTATCACTGAAGCTATGGAACCCTCGATGATGTTAGTGGAATCAAATCTCCCCCCAAGGCCAACCTCAAGAACAACATAGTCGACTCCTGCCTCCATAAAATATAGGAACCCGATAGCTGTTACTATTTCAAAGGTTGTTGGATGTTCCATTCCCTCAGCAACCATTTTACCAGCTGCAGTCCTTGCCATGTCAGTAAGTCTTGCAAGTGACTCCTCGGGAATGTCGATACCATTTACCTGTATCCTCTCAGTGAATCTTTCCAGATAAGGAGAGGTGTATAACCCTGTTTTGTAGCCAGCTTCTTTAAGGCAGTTAGCCAGGTATGAAGATATCGAGCCCTTTCCATTGGTTCCTCCCACATGTATATAGCTAAGTCCTTTATGGGGATCACCTAGATGATGCAGCAACCTTCCTATGGAGTCCAAGCCAAGCCTGGACCCATATTTATCCTTATCATTAATATACGCTAATGCTTCCTGGTAGTTCATTCCATCCTCCCGCTATTTCTTCAAGGAATTGATTCTATCGAGAACATTCTCGAGCATCTGAGTGTACTTACCCTGCTTTTCCTTCTCCTCTTCAACAACCTTTGCAGGCGCTTTCGCAACAAAGCCTTGGTTTGAAAGCTTTGATTCTACTCTCCTGATTTCATCCTCAAGCTTTGACTTTTCCTTCTCAAGTCGTTCAAGCTCCTTATCAAAATCTATCAAATCAGATAGAGGTATAAAAACCTCGCATCTGTCCAGCACAACCGATACATAGCCTTCGCCAAACGCGCTTTTGTCCTGTGCAAATGTAAGCGCATCTGCAGACGCTAAAGTCCTAAATTTCTTTTCACTCTGAGCAACTATAATCCTTATAGCTTCCTCATCCGTTACAAAAATTAGCCCTGCCTTTCTAGAAGGCACAATATTCATTTCAGCCCTCGCATTTCTAATACCCTTTATTGCAGCCTTAATAAATTCAATGCTTTCCTCTGCTTCCTCAAAGATCATTTCATTTCTTGGTTTTGGCCAACTTTCCATAATCAAAGCATCAGTCTTTGTTGGAAGATGCTGCCATATCTCTTCGGTTATGAATGGCATAAATGGATGAAGCAGCTTGAGAGTATCCTTCAATACAGTTACAAGAACCTTCTGAGCCAAAGACCTTGAGTCTTTGTCGTCTCCATAAAGTCTCGTCTTTGCCATTTCAATATACCAGTCGCAATAGTCCTCCCAAATGAAGTCATAGACCCTTTGTGCAGCAAGGCCAAGCTCATACTTATCCAGATTAGACTTCACCTCTCCAGTTACCCTGGTAAGTCTTGTTAGTATCCACTTATCTTCAGGCTCTAGAGCATCTCCATCGATAGTATAGTCTTCAATATCTTCATCAAGATTCATCAGAACAAATCTTGTAGCGTTCCAAAGCTTATTTGCAAAGTTTCTACTAGCCTCTACTCTTTCTGTGTAGAATCTCATATCATTTCCAGGTGTGTTCCCTGTAACAAGAGTGAACCTGAGAGCATCAGCTCCAAATTCCTCAATAAGCTCAAGTGGATCTATTCCGTTCCCAAGTGATTTGCTCATCTTTCTCCCTTGTGAGTCTCTTACAAGACCAGTCAGGAATACATCTTTAAATGGAAGCTCTCCGGTTTGCTCCAGACTTGAAAACACCATCCTGATAACCCAGAAGAATATTATGTCATAGCCTGTTACAAGTACATCCGTTGGGAAGAAGTAATCCATGTCCTCCGTCTTTTCTGGCCATCCGAGTGTGGAGAAGGGCCAAAGAGCTGATGAAAACCAGGTATCGAGGGTATCGGTTTCTTGGCGGATATTAGTGCCTCCACACTTTATGCAGTTTTCTGGTTTTTCTCTGGAGACTATTATCTCTCCACAATCATCACAATAATAGACTGGAAGTCTATGACCCCACCACAGCTGCCTTGAAATACACCAATCCTTAATGTTTTCAAGCCAATGAGTATATACTTTCCCAAATCTCTCAGGTATGAATTTAAGATCACCATTATAGTATGCCTCAAGTGAAGGCTTCGCAAGCGGTTCCATTTTTACAAACCACTGCTTGGAAATCAACGGCTCAATAATAGTTTTGCATCTTTCACAGTGTCCTACAGCATTGTCGTGATCCTTGACTGCTTCAAGGTAACCTTTCTCTTGAAGTGCTTGGGAAACAGCTTTTCTGGCTTCAAATCTTTCGAGACCTTCAAACCCAGCAGCATTTGAGTTCATAAAGCCATCCTCGTTTATTACAACACACTGTCCAAGACCATGTCTTTCTCCTACCTCAAAGTCATTAGGATCATGGGATGGAGTAATCTTAAGTGCTCCTGTGCCAAACTCCATCTCTACATACGAGTCTGCTACTACAGGGATCTCTCTGTCGATTAGTGGTACTAAAGCAGTCTTTCCTACTAAATGAGAAAATCTTTCGTCTTCTGGGTGAACTGCTACTGCCAGGTCACCCAGAATAGTCTCAGGTCTTGTGGTCGCTATAGTAATATATTCATCACTATCCTTGATTGGATATTTAACATGCCATAAGTGACCATGAGCATCCTCATGATCGACCTCAGCATCTGAAATCGCTGTGTGACAGCTTGGACACCAGTTTATTATCCTGTCCCCACGATAAACCAGACCTTTGTCGTACAATCTTACAAAAACCTCTTCGACTGCATTACTAAGCATTTCATCCAGAGTAAATCTATCCCTTGTCCAGTCACAGGAAACACCAAGCTTCTTAAGCTGATTTTTTATGGTCCCTCCATATATATCAGTCCAAGCCCAAGCCTCCTTGAGGAATTCTTCTCTCCCCAGTTCCTCTTTACTCCTGCCTTCAGATTTTATCTTTTCAACTACCTTTGCCTCCGTTGAGATACTTGCATGGTCAGTCCCTGGGAGCCAAAGTGCGGAATAACCTTCCATCCTTTTCCATCTAATGAGAATGTCCTGAATTGTATTATTCAATGCATGACCCATATGCAAGCTCCCTGTAACATTTGGTGGAGGCATCATGATTGTATATGGTTTCTTTTCCTTGTCGATTTCAGGTGTGAAATAGCCGTTGTCGTTCCAAAACTTATAGAGTCTGTCCTCAAACTCCTTTGGATCATAATTCTTTGATAGATTCTCTAACATAAATTCCCCTCCTTAAAATAAAAAGACCCCTCATCCATGTAAGGACGAAGGGTTCGCGGTACCACCTTAATTCCACAGCTATCGCTGCAGCACTTATACGAAATAACGGTTCCCCGTGCAAACCTACTAAATTCAGTATGCAGACTCTAAAGCGACCTTCATCAAATTCCTTCTGCAGCTCTTCCACCAGTGAGCCAGCTCTCTATCAGGGAAGCTGATTACTCCTCTTTTTCTTAGTCTTTAATATAATTGCTCTAATTATAGAATAAGCTATCCTATTTGTCAATCTCCTCATTTTTAACATCAACAATACCCTTGAAAATATTAAGGTAGTTGATAAATGCAAGTATGTTGAGACCTAATGTTATGGTTAAAAGTATCAATGATAAGATCAGTGAAACCTTAGTTATAATGGATAGGATCGATGCATACAGCGAAAAAGTTGCAATCTTGCCAAATTTGTTAGAAGGGATCACTGATCTCTTATGTTTTAAATATAATAGACCTCCTCCCAGGATCATAACAAACTCCTTGATAAGCATAGGAATCAGAACCCAAACTGGAATCAAACCTACCGAAGTAAATGTAAAAAGAACTGTGAAGCTCATAAGCTTGTCTGCAAATGGGTCCATAAGCGCTCCTAGCTTGCTTTCAAGATGAAACTTTCGAGCGATGTACCCATCAACCACATCAGATATCCCTGCGATCATAAATACTAGTCCTGACAATAGAATCCTATTCTCATTTCCAGAGTAAAAAATCATAAGATATACCGGGATCAGTAATATTCTAAAAAAGGTTATTACGTTTGGCAGTGTCATAAAGGTCTCCTCTTGTGATTGTGAATAATTTTGCATAGTACGATATTATCCAAAGATAAATGCTTTGTCAAACAAAACAAGTGGTATTTGTCTTTTCTACAAAGATGTTATACTCATATTACCCTAAATATTGTTTACATCGACATATTAAGTACTATGAGCTTGCCTTTTTCGCAAGTACTCCCAATAGAAGACGATTAGTTTCCAACAGGGTCTATTCATAAAAATAGAGATATCGAGTTCTATACACCAACGATAAAATTGCCATCATTTGCTTATTCATGGAATCAATTATTAGATGGAAACAACCCAAAAGTGTTTATTCTATGAAGCGACAAATCATCTCCCATAGTTCATTTCTAAATTAATAGCAGTTTTCATTACTTCATGTCCAGCAGTCTGACCACTCCTTTCTCTTGGAATATTAGATTCTGGCGGCTCCTGTTTCTCTGGCAGCTTTAGCTACCGCCTCAGCTATTGCAGGTCTTACACGTTTATCAAAAGGATATGGAATTATATAATCTTCCTTGAGCTCACTATCTGCAATGAGATCTGCGAGTGCATCCGCTGCTGCTAATTTCATTGCTTCGTTTATTTCTTTAGCTCTGACATCAAAGGTCCCTCTAAATACCCCTGGAAACGCTAGTACATTGTTGATTTGATTTGGATAATCAGATCTTCCAGTTCCTACTACCCTTGCCCCAGCTTTCTTAGCTAATTCAGGATCTATTTCTGGTACAGGATTTGCCATGGCAAATATTATAGCGTCACTATTCATTGTCTTCACCATTTCTTCAGTGACTATGTTAGCTTGAGAAACGCCTATGAATACATCAGCTCCCTTCATAGCCTCAGATAGGTCACCAGACTTCATATCCTTATTGGTTACTTCTGCCATTTCATCTTTAGCCCAATTCATTCCAGCTTTTCTACCCTTATAGATTATCCCCTTGCTATCCACCAGAAGCATGTCCTTTACGCCAATGTTTAGTATTATCTTAGCAATAGCAACACCTGCAGCACCTACACCGTTGATTACGACATTAAGTTCTTCCATCTTCTTACCAGTTAGTCTTAATGCATTCTTGAGACCAGCCAGTACTATAATAGCTGTACCATGTTGATCATCATGGAAAACTGGTATATCAAGTTTTTCTTTTAGCTTGTTTTCGATTTCAAAGCATCTTGGTGCAGAAATGTCCTCAAGATTTATTCCACCAAAGACAGGCTCGATCATACAAACAATATTAACTATTTCATCAGGATCTTTTGTATTTACACAGATAGGGAATGCATCTACCCCACCAAATTCTTTGAATAGTACAGCTTTTCCTTCCATAACTGGCAGCGCTGCATGAGGTCCAATATCTCCCAATCCTAATACTGCAGTTCCATCAGACACAACTGCGACCATATTCCCTTTTGAGGTATATTCATATACATCATTGAAATTTTTATGTATCTCTTTGCATGGTTCAGCGACGCCGGGTGTATATGCCAGGCTAAGGCTTGCCTTGTCAGTTACAGGAACCTTGCTTTCGACATTCAGCTTGCCTTTATTATCCTTGTGAAGCTTTAATGCATCATCTCTAAGTGACATTATCAACACCATCCTATCTTTTGTATTGTTCTCTACCGGACTTATATAAGTCGTTTCCTTGACAATCGATGATAACTGTTACGGGGAAATCTACAACTTTTAGCTTGTATATAGCTTCAGCACCCAGGTCAGGAAATGCTATTACCTCAGCCTCCTTTATGGCTTCAGCAAGAAGAGCGCCAGCTCCTCCGATTGCAGCAAAATAGACTCCATTGTGTTTAATAATGGAGTCGACAACAGCCTTGTTCCTTAGGCCCTTCCCGATCATTCCCCTTAAACCAACGTCCATAAGCTGAGGAGTATAAGCATCCATCCTGCCGCTAGTAGTTGGACCTGCTGATCCTATTGCCTGTCCTGGCTTGGCTGGACAAGGTCCTACGTAGTAAATTGTCTGATCCCTAATTTCCATAGGCAGCTCCTCGCCACGGTCCAACATCTCGACCAGCCTTTTGTGAGCTGCATCACGTCCTGTATAGATGATCCCATTCAACAGAACTCTGTCTCCAGCCTTGAGGTCCTTGACTGTTTCTTCTGTCAATGGAGTATTTACAATTTTAGCCATTCTTATTACCTCCATTAATTAAATAACAACTTCCTGATGTCTAGCTACATGACACTGGATATTGATTGCAACCGGCATACTCGCAATATGGGCTGGGAAGGTTTCTATGTGGACTGCTAATGCTGTTGTTCTTCCTCCGAAGCCCTGAGGTCCAATACCAAGCTTGTTTATTTCCTCAAGTAGCTCTTCCTCAACCTTTGCTACGATTGGGTTTGGATGATGCTCCCCTACAGTTCTTAGCAGGGCTTCTTTTGCGATCAGGGTCGTTTTTTCTATAGTTCCACCAATACCGATGCCTACTATAATTGGAGGGCATGGATTTGAGCCTGCTTTATCAACTGTATCAAGTACGAAATTTTTTATACCCTGGACGCCATCAGACGGTTTAAGCATTGCCACTGCACTCATGTTTTCACTGCCACCGCCTTTTGGAGCAAACTTGATCCTAATGTTCTCTCCAGGTACGATCTTTGTGTGGATTATTGCAGGAGTATTATCCTTCGTGTTCTTCCTCTCAAAAAATGGATCATCCACAGCTGACTTACGTAAATATCCTTTCTCATACCCTCTTCTAACTCCCTCATCTATTGCTTCATTAAGTGAGCCTCCTACCAATCTGACATCTTGTCCAAGTTCAAGGAATACTACAGCCAGGCCAGTATCCTGGCAAATTGGAACTTTGTTGGTTCTTGCTATTTCCTGATTTCTTAAGATATCTTCAAGTGTTTCTCTACCCAATGGCGATTCTTCTTTCTCAAGAAAATCCTCCAGCGCTTTTTTTACGTCAAGAGGAAGATAGTAGTTTGATTCAATGGATAGCCTTTCGATTTCATCCGTTATTATTGAAACATTTATTTCTCTCATCAAATCTCTTCCTTCCATATATAATTATCTCTCCTGCAAGACTGAGTCGAGCAGGAGAGATAATTGGTTGGGGATATGTTAGTCGGCTATTTGTGGCTCAGCCTCTCCAGCCTTCAGTTGAATTGCTTCTGGATAGTATCTCTGTACCATCTCAAGTACAATGTAAACTACTAAATTTTAAAATGTACTCCTCATGTAACCATTTTTCAGATGTTGAACAATTATCATCATCCTAAATATATGAATTGATGTCTTAGTAGGTAATGTTTAGTTTTTTCTATTTGAAACGTTATTGTTCATTTATACACGTGGTATGAATCCTACTTTTTTGTATACCTTTCTCAATGTCCTTATTGCAGCTGCCTCTGCTCTGTCAGCACCCTCCTTGTATATAGTTTCAAGGAAGGTTTTATCCTGTCTGTACTCCTTATATCTCTCCTGGATAGGTGTAAGCGCTTGGATCACTACATCTGCCAGATCGTCCTTGAACTCTCCGTAGCCCTTTCCTACATAGCTGGAGACAATATCTACAACCGATCTACCCGATAGAACTGAATATATATTGAGTAAATTTTTTAGGCCGGGTTGGTCGTCGCTATACGAAACCACACCTATGGAATCCGTAACTGCTCTTCTTATCTTTCTCCTTACTATATCCTTATTATCCAGCATCAAAATATACGCATTTTCATCCTTATCAGACTTACTCATTTTGGATTCAGGCTCTTGAAGGCTCATGATCCTGGCTCCAAACTCCTTGATCAAGGGCTCAGGTACTACAAATGTATCACTATATCTGCTGTTGAATCTTTCGGCTAGATCTCTCGCCAGTTCAAGATGTTGTTTTTGGTCTTCCCCTACTGGTACAAAATCGGTTTGATACAAAAGTATGTCTGCGGCCATCAGAACAGGATAAGCAAATAATCCTGCATTTAGGTTTTCATCTGATTTCTTTGATTTCTCTTTAAACTGAGTCATTCTGTTCAGTTGTCCCATATATGTTATAGTATTCAAAACCCATGAGAGCTCTGAATGGGCAGGTACATGGGATTGGATAAAAAGAGTTGATTTTTTGGGATCCATACCTACAGCCAAATATAGCGAAAGAACATCAAGAGAATTAGATCTTAGATCCTTAGGGATCTGGGGAACAGTTATAGCGTGCAAATCAACTATGCAATAGTAACACTCATACTCATCCTGAAGCTCCACAAAATTTTTAAGTGCTCCGATATAGTTTCCGATAGTAAGAGATCCTGAAGGCTGAACTCCGCTAAATACAATTTTTTTGTCCATCTGAACTCACTCCTCGTTTAAAAAATAAAATCCTTCGTCAATATAAGAGACGAAGGGTTATCCGCGGTACCACTCTTTTTGCATTTCTGCCGGCTTATATCCCTTAAGGCGGGATACTCCTTGTCTTATTTATTCGGACAAAACTCCGGAGTCCATTCACTTAGGTCCTGCTGCCGATTTCCACCAATCTCGGCTCTCTATTAGCATTTCCCAAAGTTACTCTTCTCCATCTAAGTATAATAGGATTATTATAACCTTTTAGTCAAGAGATGTAAATAGAGAGCAGTTGTATAATTCCTTATTCTTCCTCCGTAATTGGCGTAATAATATCTTTAGCTCTCTCATACGTTGATTTCTCAACCAGGACCTTGGTCCCGTATGGTGATGAGCCTGTTATAATCCTCATATAACCGCCTGATCCACTATTCTTTATTATGAATGGGATGCCATTATCATCGAGTATTGCCGTTACTATACCCAGCTCAAATTCATTATCAACTTCCGTTAAAACTACCAACTCCAGCTTTTCATCCATCCTACAACACCTCTTTACATTACATAGTTTAATATAGCAGCCTTATACCCAAATCTGGACCTTTACCAATCCAGGACTATTGATTTTCCAAGTGCGAGATACTCTCTTATCCAAGATCCAGCTCTAACGCTGGGAGGAACAGCTGCTGGAAAGCCCCCTGCTTTGAAGCCAATTCTTTCAGCCAGTAGCTTTGCTCTATAAATATGGTATTCACTGCTTATGATGATAAAAATATCATCTGGTGAAGACCCATTTTCTTTAGCTAGATCATAACTGAATTTTAAGTTCTCAATAGTATTAGTAGACTTGTCCTCCAAAAGGAGTCTGTCTGAGGAAACCCCTCGACTATCCAGATATCTTCTCATTGCCTCAGCCTCAGATATCGACTCATCCTTACCCTGTCCACCAGATAAAATAACGACCGTATCCGGACTATGCTCAAGATACTCAAGTACTGACTCCAATCGAAGAACAAGCGAGGGTGAAGGAGTTTCTCCATAAAGGCGAGCTCCCAACACTATGGCATAATCTGAATTATATTGAGACACTCTTGTTATCTCAGTTGATATCAGTAAATGCATTATCGCAAAATAAAGGAGACCAAAAATCAAGAGGCCTCCTAAATAAATCCTTAATTTCCTCATCTACCTACCTCCTTGCTTCGAGAAAAGCATCTGCTGAAGCCTTGTCGATTGGCTTACTGAAGTAGTAGCCCTGAGCTAAGTCACAGCCGGCAGCTTTCAGAAAACTTAGCTGTTCCTCTGTTTCAACTCCCTCAGCAACTACTTTGATTCCCAATCTATGAGCAAGATCGATGACAGTCTTTACAATAAACGATTTGGCTTCATCAATTCCAATTGACCATACAAAGGATTTATCTAGCTTTATTATATCTATAGGTAGTTTCTGTAGGTACGTGAGCGATGAATAACCAGTACCAAAATCATCAAGTGCTATATGGATACCCATATCATGTAAAGTTTCAAGTGCTTTTAAGCTATTTTCCATGTCTCCGATAACTGCAGTTTCAGTGATTTCAAAGATGACTTTCCCATAATCCTTACAATACTCTAAATGATTCTCTACCTTTGCAATCCATGATTC
>CAZHLQ010000085.1:0-2528 GCA_964533235.1 uncultured Gudongella sp.
CTATAAATCTTTCATTTGTACAAGTGCTATTCTTCTTAAAGCTTCCTCGCGAATTTTCTTAGGCACGTTTCCCGATAAAGCTACCTCTGTGATCAGGTCATTTATATCCAATTTTTCAAAATCAAGAGCAGCATCGATCGATTGTTTAAATTCAACTATTCGTTCGCTTCTAAAGACACCATTTTCCAACTCTGTCCTGTCAAGTACCTCTGAACCAGGTAAAGCTGATCTTAGATATATTTCATCGATACAAATTTTATCACTAAGCTCAATCAGTACAACCTTTGGCATTCTTTCCATTTCTTTTAAACTGTTGGTAACTCTCACGAGACTCCCTGGATTTATGAAATATTTATTATCTCTAATAATTGTGTTGAATCCAGCATGATAATGGCCTGAAAGGGTTATATCAGCCTTGGTATCCATTATATCATCAATTAAAGTGTATGGTATGCCCTTTATAAATGGCTTGTCCAGAAGCATTCCATGAACAATGTTTATTGAGTAATCAGCTTTCTCATCAACTTTTTCAAGAATATATGATTGTGGACTAGAGTCGATGTCATAGTAATAAGGCGCCCCAGATAGCTGTACAGTTATACCATCTTTTTTCACTAAAATTGGATTATCCTTTCCTATGACCTGCAGAAAATCAAAACTCTTAAGTAGGCCTAGCATAGTTCTGTCAATTGTATCAGGATTGTGTCCAAATATATCGTGATTACCACTTACAATAAATATCGGCTTTTCTATTAGCCTAAGTATCCCTGCGAATCTTGAGACGACAGAAATAGATATGTCAGGTCTGTCAAAAAGATCACCGCCATGGATGACAAAGTCTATATCCTTTTCCTTGACCAAATTCGCGATTTCGATAAATTTATTCTCAAGGGTTTTAATGAAGTCGTCTGTTCTATTTTTGGGATTAGAACCTCTTATATGAGTATCGGTTAAGTATAAAAGCTTCATATTATTCTCCTAACATAAAACCTCCTTGGTAAGGAGGTTTATTTTGTCTATTCTTCAGTGGATTTAGTTTCCTCGTTCTTTAAAAGTCCGAACTTGGCTCTCACAAGCTTGTCTATCTCTTGATAAAGCTTTGGATTCTCACGGATGAAGTCCTTGGCGTTTTCACGACCTTGACCAAGCTTCTCGTCATTGTAGCTGTACCAAGATCCTGATTTTTGAATGATTCCAGCTGTTACTCCTGTGTCGAGAAGACTTCCCTCTTTAGAAATTCCCTGACCGTACATTATATCAAACTCAGCTTGCTTGAATGGTGGAGCAACCTTATTCTTTACTACCTTTACTCTGGTTCTATTACCTACTACTTCGTCTCCTTGTTTTATAGAGTCGATCCTTCGGACGTCAAGTCGTACGCTCGCATAAAACTTTAGTGCTCTTCCTCCTGATGTAGTTTCAGGATTACCGAACATAACCCCTACCTTCTCGCGGAGCTGGTTAATGAATATGCAGGTAGTATTTGACTTGCTTATTGCACCAGCAAGCTTTCTAAGTGCCTGTGACATCAGCCTTGCCTGTAAACCAACGTGAGCATCTCCCATATCTCCCTCAATCTCAGCTCTTGGTACAAGCGCAGCAACTGAATCTATTACAACAACATCTATTGCGCTGCTTCTTACTAGAGCTTCTGTGATCTCCAGTGCTTGTTCTCCAGTATCAGGCTGCGATATCACAAGGTTCTCAACGTCTACACCTAGCTTTTTTGCATATCCTGGATCTAGTGCATGCTCAGCATCTATAAAAGCTGCAATACCTCCATTTTTTTGTGCCTCCGCAATAACGTGCAGGGCTATGGTCGTCTTACCAGATGATTCAGGCCCATAAATTTCTATTATTCTGCCTCTTGGAACTCCACCTATACCAAGTGCTATATCCAGATCAAGAGATCCTGTGGATATGTACTCAAGGTTCATTTGTGTGCCTTCTCCTAGTTTCATAATAGAGCCTTTTCCAAATTGCTTTTCAATTTGGCTTAATGCCAGGTCAAGAGCCTTTTTTCTTTCATTGATGTCTGCCATAATTTCTCCAGTTAAACTGGATTCACCCCTTTCCGTATATCGAACGTAAGTTCTATATGTTAATGTTACACTATTGGTCAATTTAAGTCAACGAATTATTCAAAAATTTGTAAAGTTGAGCTAGTGCCAGACTTGCTGCTCTTTCTTGAATGGCTGTTCTTTCGCCCGTAAATATTCTTTCCAATACTTCCTCTCTACTTTTATCCATTACACAGATGTATACCAGCCCTACAGGTTTATTCTCGCCACTTGAGGGTCCAGCATAGCCTGTTGTAGATACCGCTATGTCAACATCGCCTCTTAACAATAATCCCCTAGCCATTTCCTTAGCTGTCTCGGGGCTTACAACACCAAATTTTTCAAGAATTTCCTTACTGACATTCAGCTCTTCAATCTTCGCTGCTTCAGAATAAGCGACTATGCCCAACTTAAAAAATTTGGATGCTCCAGGTATTCTTGTAATGCGCCTGACTATTTCTCCTCCTG
>CAZHLQ010000086.1:0-4933 GCA_964533235.1 uncultured Gudongella sp.
CATCAGAGGTGATCGTACGAGAAATATTTAATCTTATGAATATATGAACGGGTGGTAGTATTGAAGAAGGAAACTAGAGTTCAAAGAAAGAAAAGAAAAAGAATGCTTTTACTAAGGCTGTTTATTTTCTTGCTCTTTGTCTCCTCAGTTATAATATATGCACTAAGATCAAGCTTCTTTAAGATCGACGAAGTTGAAGCCTCTGGAGGAAAGAAAGTCTCAGAACAGGAGATACTCCTGGCTGCTGACATATCAGCGGAGGACAATATTCTCATTTTAAGTAAAAAAGGTCTGATCCAAAAGCTTGAGGAGATTCCATACATCAAGTCGGCAAGCATCAAAAAAAAGCTTCCAGGGACAATAATAATTGAAACGATCGAAAGAGAACCTTACCTTCAGTTTGAAAATGGGTACAGCTTTGCTGTAATTGATATAGAAGGCGTCCTACTTGAAAACAGCATACTTAAGCTTCAGGAGGTAGGACTTGTCAAGGGCGTCACCTGGGAATACACCCCTGATGGTGAGACGATTCTTGAAAAGGTACAGGGCACCTTGATAAAAGACCTGTTAAATGATCAGGAGCTGTCCTCAGTAGTCAGCCAGATCAAGGAGCTGGAGGTCAAAGACAGCACCAATATTAAATTTATTTTATTTAATGGTATCGCAGTTGAATTTGGACCAATGAATAATGTAAAATATAAACTAAAGGTGCTTGAGGAAATACTGGCTGATGTAGAGAAGAAAAATATCCCTACAAAGATGATCCTTATGAACAAGGGCGAGCATCCAATATTGGTAAGGGACGATATATAATAAATAGTTATATTTAATTTATGGACATTATAGCTAAGTAATTGATAATGCGGGGAGGATAAAATGAAAAACAAGAAGGAGATAGCAGCCCTTATTTTTGTTTCCCTTCTGCTCGGACTAATTTTATCCATCCAGTTTAAGACCATTAACAAATCCATTGGGGGAGGAGCATTGCCCACTCAGAGAGCTCAGGAGCTTGCCAACGACCTGAGAAAAGCCCAGGCTGAGAAGGAGTCCCAATTAAGGCTGATACAGGAACTGGAGAGCAAGATAGAGCAGTATGAAAAGGGCGGCATCGAGGATGACATATATGCAGAAAACTTATATAAGGACGCAATGAAGTATAGAATGCTGGCAGGCTACTCGGATATGTCCGGACCAGGTATAGTTCTGGAGATAAATGATCCACCAGTAGACGTACAGTACGGAGAGGGCTTCAGCATAGTGGACGAGCTGGACCTTATCCTTCAGGTGATAAGCGTTTTGAATGCAGCTGATGCAGAAGCTATAAGCATCAACGATCAAAGATATACCGCCTTTACTGAGATAGTAAGAGCTGGAAACCACATTGAAATAAACGGAGTTTCAACAAGCTCACCTATAGTAATAAAAGCTATTGGGAACGCAGACACCCTTGAGTCAGCACTTAGTATCAAGTGGGGGATAGTCTGGCAGCTAAGAAACTACGATTATATAGTAAACCTTTCTCAGGACAAGAATGTAGTAATAGCAAAGTACAGAAGAGTCAAGGAATTCATCTACGCAAGTCCTGTAGAAGAAAAGCTTCAATAAGGAGGGGTAGCTATGAGGATAAGCAGTCCAAAGCTGACCCTGGGTCTATTCAGCATAATCGTTGGGGTACTGATATCCTCGCAGATGAAGCTGAATGTAGATCAAATTACTCCTGTGACTATTCAATCTATCGTTGCAGCCAAAAACGAGCTGAATTCGGTTAGAAATGAAATAGTTGACCTTGAAAAAACAATTGCTGCTAAGGAAGAGGAGCTGAAGCTGCTGGAAAGTATCGGTGAGGGCGAAGCAAATTTAGTAGACATTCTAAAGGACGACGTATACAAAAATAAGGTAGCTGCAGGCTATACCAGCCTGAAGGGACCTGGAATACAAATAGTCATGTTTGATAATATGGATCTGGAGGAGTTGTCCTTTAGCTTCAATGATGATATCATTCATGATGTGGACATACTGAATATAATAAATGACCTAAAGGTTGCAGGCGCAGAGGCAATCAGCATCAACGATCAAAGGGTGATGTCATATTCTGAGATAAAGTGTGGAGGACCTATTATCAGAATCAACGGTAAAAGCATAGGGACCCCATTTATCATAAAAGCAATAGGAGATCCACAGCTTTTGATGGCGGCGGTAAATGCCCCGGGAACCTATGGGGACACTCTGAGGAGTGTATTTGGGATCGGACTGCAGCCCTATGCTGAGGACGAGATCAAGATCTCCGCCTACCAGGGTGACTTTGCATACAGCTTCGCAGGACTATTGGAAGAGGGTGAATAGATGTTTTATGCTTTGATCGGAATTCTTATAGGAGCCGTAATTGGTTTTCTCCTGCCGTATACATACAATACGGCCTACACCCTCTACATCTCAGTAGCCATCCTTGCTTGCCTGGATTCAGTTTTCGGCGGTATCAGAGCGAATCTGGAGGGAAAATTCAACACAAGGATCTTTATATCAGGCTTTTTCGGGAACGCCATATTGGCAGCATTTCTAGCTTATATAGGCGACAGACTTGGCTTCCCGCTGTACTACGCAGCCATATTCACCTTTGGAAGCAGACTTTTTGATAATTTTGCAAAGATCAGAAGAGTATGGCTTATAAAAGACAAGCCAAAAAACTTTGAAGAGCAACACCACTAGAATGGAGGAATGGGAATGTTTGATTTTGACGTTGATGTTGACCAATTCGCAAAAATTAAGGTCTTTGGAGTAGGCGGCGGAGGAAACAATGCTGTTAATAGGATGATCGAGTGTGGCGTCAGGGGAATAGAATTCATTGCACTCAACACAGACAAACAAGCGTTGTTTTCATCAAGGGCAGAACAAAAAGTGCAGCTGGGAGAAAAAATAACAAAAGGTCTTGGAGCAGGAGCAAATCCTGACATTGGCGCCAGAGCTGCCGAAGAAAACAGAAATGAGATCCTGGAGACGCTAAAGGGGGCTGACATGGTATTTATAACTGCTGGAATGGGAGGCGGAACAGGAACTGGTGCTGCCCCGATAGTAGCCGAGATCGCTAAGGAGCTTGGCATACTTACAGTTGGAATAGTTACTAAGCCTTTTACCTTTGAAGGAAGAAAGAGACAACAGCATGCTGAAAAAGGAATCGAGGATCTTAAGTCAAAAGTAGATACTTTAGTAACTATACCAAACGACAGACTCCTCCAGATATCAGACAAAAAGACTACGATGTCAGATGCATTCATGATGGCAGACGAGGTCTTAAAGCAAGGTATACAAGGCATTTCTGACCTGATATCAGTACCTAACCTAATAAATCTTGACTTTGCCGACGTAAAGACTATAATGTTCGACAAGGGAATTGCACATATGGGCATCGGTATCGCATCAGGCGACAATCGTGCGGTTGACGCTGCAAAACAGGCAATTACAAGCCCTTTGCTTGAGACGTCGATAGAAGGAGCAAAATCAGTTCTTTTGAATATAACTGGTGGAAAAGACCTTGGGATCTTTGAGGTCAATGAAGCCGCAGATATAATAAGACAGTCTGTAGATTCAGAAGCCAACATAATATTTGGAGCAGGCATCGACGAATCCATGTCAGACGAGATCAAGATCACTGTAATAGCAACAGGCTTCGAGGATAGTCCAATAAAGAACAAATCAACTATGAACCAGAAGACAGGGATATTCGGAGCAAAGAAGGAAGCAGAGCCTGAGGAGCCAAGGAGAAGAGAGGTTCCTGTTGAAGATCTTGATATTCCAATATTCCTAAGAAAAAGAGACAAGAGATAAATAACTGGGAACGTATCCTTTTGGGTACGTTCATTTTGTAATAGGGAGGGTTAGGTATGAAATGTCCTTACTGCGAATACCCGGAGTCAAAGGTAGTTGACTCAAGACCTACAGACGAAGGGCAGGCAATCAGGAGAAGAAGAGAATGCATGGGCTGCAGCAAGAGATTCACGACATACGAGAAGATCGAGGAGCTCCCCATCATAGTGGTCAAAAAAGATGGCAACAGACAAACCTATGATAGAAACAAGCTGATGAACGGAATTATAAAGGCGTGTGAAAAAAGACCAGTTTCAATGTCGACCATTGAAAGAGTCGTAGATGATATTGAGAAAAACCTCTTCAACTCTCTTGAAAACGAAATAACATCTGTAGAGATCGGAGAGATGGTCATGAACAAGCTTAAGGATGTGGATGAGGTAGCTTACGTAAGGTTCGCATCAGTCTACAGACAATTCAAGGACGTCAACTCCTTTATGGAGGAACTTAAAAAGATTCTTGACGAAAGCAAATAGGGGTGACTTTAATGAAAAAATCTGACCTGAATGAGTTGCTTGTGCAAAATATTTTGCACCATGGTAATATTGGGGTCCACGTGATCGACAATACCAGAAAGACTGTCGTATATAATGAAGCAATGGCTGAACTTGAAGGTTTGGAGATATTTCAGGTAATCGATAAAGATATTCTCGATATATTTCCCAGCCTGAACGAATATACCTCGACACTGATAAAGGTAATGAACTCAGGTGAACCAATAATCAACAGTACTCAGACATACTTCAACTACAGAGGTCATTCAATAACTACCATTAGCACTACACTCCCATTGATCTCTGGTGGAGAAATAGTAGGTGCTATGGAGATAGCACAGGATGTTACAAATCTAAGGAAGCTGTCTGATCAGCTTCTTGAGCTTCAACAGGAATTGAAGCAGACAAAACAGGAGACAAAAAGATCACCTCAAATTAAAAAATATAATTTTGGAGGTATTTAATTATGAATAATGAAACTTTATCTATTAATGCAGGTGCCTTTGTGGTACCAAATCATGCAACAACTTTTGGGTATATCAAAAAACACGGATTATCATCAACATATGAATACTTAT
>CAZHLQ010000087.1:0-1825 GCA_964533235.1 uncultured Gudongella sp.
GGCTCGCCGCATCCTTCAGGCTCTGCAGCCAAATCTTATTCCCGCGCAGCTCCCCGTACTCGCTTGTCACCGCGGCCCAGGTGTGCATCTGCGTTCCTGCGTTCATCACCGCAGTTTTCACATTATACGCCAGAAATCCCATCGTCACCCAGAGCTTAGCCCGCTGGTACTCCTGCTCCGGGTAGAGCATATGGTCTAACGCCTTCCCCATAATCGCCAGGTTCCGCCGGTGCCTGTCCATCTCCTTCCGCTGTACCACCGGGTCCAGGTCCTTCCGCTTATCCAGGTCCCGCATGGCCTTCCGCGTAATCCCGAGGGTACTTCTAAAGCTTGTTCTGAAGAACATCTTCCAGATGAAGTTAGAGTTCCTCAGGCTAAAGTCCGCAAAGACCCGCATGAAGTCCTCATTACTCCCTTCCACATGCTCAGATATCTTCTCGAACCGCTTTTCAATCCGCTCGTACTTGCCCTTAATCATCGCCTCGGCCATGAGGTCCAGCTGTTCATCCGTGAACATACCTGTATTCCCCAGTGCCTCGATGAAGTCGTTCGGCAACTGCATAGGTATCCCGGCGTTCTCCTCGATCTCCAACTGCCGGACGTCCAGGTCCGGACTACTCTTCACCTTCGCCTTGAGTTCCTCATACGCCTTCTGCCAGTCCGCCTTACTTTCAAAGTGTTCTTTCCGGATCGGCTGCCATTTCCGCTTACCCCTCCCTGGGTTCTCCACCTTCTGCAAGGTCACAAGCACGTAGTTCCCAAAGTTCCCATGCGAAAGGAAAGGCTGGTCCCGGAACTTCACCATCATCTCGTCGATCTTCCAGAGCTCTCTTTTAAGCACCGTAGGCGCATTCTCATACATGCTCACCGCCTTGTGCTTGAGCGCGTTTTCCAGCCCGGTGAACTGCACCAACATGGCGTTCCGCACGCCCAGGTACAGCTCCACCATCTCGTCCATCCGCTCGACTTGCACTCCTTGGTCGGCCAGGAACTGGCGCAGACGCGGTCCGTCTTGTACCTGCCACCTCCGTACCAGCGCTTTGGTCTCCGGAGTCGTAGGTTGGTCCCCTCCCCAAACCACTTCCCCATACTCGTTTAGACCTACCATCGTCGCCTGTAACACGTTCCCCTTATGCTCGGCCCGCAAGATATCCCTCAGTTTATTCACCGTCTTTGGCGAGGCATGCCGCATCTTTTTCACAACCTCTTCCGCATCCACTTGCAGGTTGTTCTTCATCTTCATGGCCAGGGTGTTCAGCCGTACAAACGATTGCAGGGCCACGTCGTCCGGCTGGCTCGCGGCGACCTGTTGCAGCTGGATAATGTTATCCACCATAGCCGATACCATGTTCATTCCACGGAGTGGAGTTCGCCCCCAGAAGTTTTGCATGAGCTTCGCTACGTTCCTAACGCCCACGCTTTCCGCCGAGTCTCTATCCCAATGCAGTTCATCCGTCTTGTCGAAGGTGCCGACATTGGCCCTGGCCTTCGCTTGTACAGGCTCAAAAATGGCATAGGTCTTCCCAGGGAGAGGGTCAAGCCCGTTCTCCACTACCACTCCGTCATACCCTCCAGCGATCGCCTCGGCTACCCAAGCTGCCCAGATCTTGTCGTCATAACCTCGCCCAGCTGCATCCACCACCAGCGGGTTCTCCATCTTCAAGAAGAACTCTTGCACGACAGGCTGGGCCGGGCGACTGTTCTGGCTCCGCAGTACGGTCAGCTCGTCCATCTTCTTCAGAATCCGGGTTTGCACCAGCTTCCGCTGCGGATGATCCTTCCCCATCTCCTGCGCCAGTTCCCGCAGGTCAGCCAGCTTCGCCTC
>CAZHLQ010000088.1:0-2517 GCA_964533235.1 uncultured Gudongella sp.
TTCTAGATTATAATACTCTCTCTCTTCTCTATGGAAAACGTGGACAACCACATCATCATAGTCCAATACGATCCACCTGGCACTTCTATATCCTTCCTTAGTGCCCAAAGGCTCGAAGCCTTCAATGGACATCTTCTCATCGATCTCATCTGCAATAGACAGGACTTGATTCGATGAATTCCCGCTGGCTATAACAAAGTACTCAGCGATAGTAGTAAGCTTGCCTACCTCCAAAATCTCAAGGTCGAAGCCCTTTTTATCATCAACAGCTTTTTTTATAATTTCCAGCATTTTCGTAATTTCCGTCATTCTCCCACTCTCCTATCGTTATTGGCTTTTTATGGATTTTGATCATATATCATATTCTTAATAAGTTCCTCTGTTTTATCCTCAGAATGGATATAATACGAGATTCCATCTATTGTCTTTGGGGAACCTGGAAGAGTTGCGCTTTCCATTCCATCCAGGTCGTATCTGAAAATTGCCATGCCATAAAGGGCAAGCTTAGTTATTGGAATATCTGTATTAACTCCTTTACTGTAGATCCTGTATATCCCTGGGATCTTAAATATGATGCCAGGCTTTGCAGATTGTGAGATCAATGACTTTAGGAATGATTGCTGCGCTTCTATCCTTCCTAGATCAGCATTTTTATACCCCTTACGATATCTAAGGTATTGAAGTGCTTTATCCCCGTCTAGTTTTTGTTCTCCTGCCTTTAAGTCGATTTTCAAAGGTGGGTCAGCTACCGGGTCTGAATAAGACATATCCATTGGAACATCAAATTCTATCCCTCCAATCAGATCAACGTAGTCTGAAACCATTTGATAGTCAACTACTACGTAGTGATCGATGTCTATTCCTAGTAGAGCTTCCACCGTTTTCGTTGTAAGCTCTGGTCCGCCGTACGCAAAGCTGTGGTTGATTTTTTCCTTATTTTTCCTACCTTCAATAACAGTCCTAGTATCTCTTGGTATTGACACTATGGAAATCCTGCCAGTACCTCTGTCTACATTAAAAAGCATTATTGTATCAGACCTTACTCCCTTACTTTCTGCGAAGCTATTGGAGTCGATCCCCATCATCAAGACCGTTATGCTCTTCTCCCTACCATCAGAGGCTAAGCCTACAGCGAAGAATAAAAGTGTGAAAACCGCGAAAAATATTGCAAAATACTTCATGAATAGCTTTAAATTATGATTTTTCATCTATATCTCCAGTTTTTTATCCCTTATCAAGCATTCCATCGACTCCAAGGTCGACTTGTGAACTTGTTTATTGTTTCTTTTCAGGTGATTAATAGTGCTTTCCATGGCAGTGACAACAGCTGCGTCAAGGTCACTTATTGAAAGGTTTCGAATATGATCTATACCGGGGAAGCTTCTACCTGGCTCAATGAAATCAGCCAGATATATTACTTCCTCAAGCGTTGACATTCCCGGTCTCCCTGTTGTGTGGAACCTTATTGCATCAAGGATCTCTGAGTCATGGACCCCAAGCAAGCTTTCTGCCAGATAAGCGCCAATGTGCCCATGAAGAAGATCTGGACTTGACAGGGTGTCACTGTCAAACATTATACCAGATTCTCCTGCTGCCTTCAACATATCACTCAGATTCATAGGCTTGGCAAGATCATGTAAAAGGGCAGCGACATATGCCTTATCTTCATCAACGCCATTTTGAGAAGCCAATTCTCTTGCCTTATCAGCTACTCCCATAGTGTGCCTGAACCGTCTTTCGCCAAGTCTGTCTTTTACTACACTTTCAAGTGACTCCAGGTCAAACTCCAGTTCAATCTCTATCTTATCAATATCGCTTATTATACTCTCTGGCACCATATACTTGATAGATTTTCTTGATCCAAGTCTACGCCTGATTTCAGTTGATGAAATATCTATCACTGGACCATTGCTTTTATAAAAAGAGAGCCCAAGTCTTTCCTTGAGGATTTCAATCTCACTCTCTATTTCAGCGATTCCTCCAAGTCTTGAGTAGACAACAAATGTAACCCTATCCTTTAGTAGCCAGGGATTTTTCCAGCTATTGATCTTAAATAATGTATCCGAACCAATAATATAATATATCTTCTGACCTGGATATAAGGCTTCAAGCTCGCTTATAGTATCTACAGTGTAAGTTTTGCCTATTCTTTCCGTTTCTATAGATAAAGCATCAAATGCTGGGTTGTCAGCGATCGCCTTCTTTACAAGCTCCAGCCTAGCACGAGCCGAGGTTATCCTTTCGGGTTTATGCGGAGGATCTCCTGTTGGAATAAACAGAATTTTATTTAGCCCCAACTCTTCCTTAATATATTCACTTATTAATAGATGCCCGATATGGATCGGATCGAAGGTTCCACCCATTATCCCTATAGCCATTCCAAATCCCCCTGATCCCTAGCTGTAAAGCATAAATTACTAGGGAAGTATTATTTCAGGCTTATCCTCAGATTGCCTGTAAAGAACAAATTTTCTTCCTATGCTTTGAACAAACTCTGCTTTTAGATCCTCAGCAAGC
>CAZHLQ010000089.1:0-5535 GCA_964533235.1 uncultured Gudongella sp.
TGGCTGAAGTCCAAACATCATCCAGTTGTTTGTGTCCTGGGCCAGTCCTCTCATTATCGCATATCCTGTGTGCATATGTGCATCGATAAATCCTGGGAATATTGCATGGTGGTCCATCACTACAGTCTCTTCTGCAGTATACTGGGAAAGTATGTCCTCTTCTTTCTCCATAGCCACTATCCTGCCTGAGTCAACTGCCATTGCCACCCCTTCAGCATACCCAACTCCTTCGGCTGCCATCGTGTAAAAATGAGGTGCCTTTACGATCATATCTACCTTTTTCATTCTACCCCTCCTTGTACTTGATCTCCCTTAAACTCATACCACAGCTCCTCCAGTGCACCAGGAGTGCCGTAGATGTCCTTTACAAATCTAGCTATTATCTCGCCGCCGTCAAGGATCGCTTTGTGAGTCCTCTCCCCAGTCATAGCCTGTGCAAATTCTAAAGTGTGTCCATTGTATTCCTCTCCTATACTTATATATGGGTGGAAAGCCGGACATATCCTGCTTACGTTTCCTATATCCGAGGAGCCCCCTGTTTGGCTTCCCAAGTCAAGCACCGGAAGCCCAAGGTCGTCATATATCTTCTCTAGAAGCTTCTCGCCAGCTGTCACTCTCTTCATGCCATCAAACTTCTCACCCAGCTGCTCAACAGTGTAGCTTGTCCTGGTAGCTAATGCTGCCGCCTGGGCACAATCGATCACCCACTTGCTGAGTTCGTCCACATAATCTCTTTCCTTGGCACGTACAAGC
The DNA here is from genome assembly GCA_964533235.1 of uncultured Gudongella sp. Classification (GTDB taxonomy): domain Bacteria; phylum Bacillota; class Clostridia; order Tissierellales; family Tissierellaceae; genus Gudongella. The sequence continues at coordinate 754 of CAZHLQ010000089.1, forward strand.
ATCTCGACGACTGCAAGATGAGGTACGGTATTAGAGGCGTCACCTCCGCTTTTGATATATCCATGAAGTCTGACATCCTCCATTACGTGCTGTCTCATCATATCAGTTGCATCCATGAAAAGCCTTGCTGCATTAAGAGCATTTCTTCCTTCCCATGGAATACTTGCTGCATGAGCAGGCTTGCCGTGAAAGCTGAATTCATAGGCATCCAGTGCCAGGAATCCTGAATATAGAGCATTTTTGTTGCTCATGTGTATCATAATGGCAAAGTCGTAACCATCAAATACGCCATTGTTGACCATGGTGACCTTTCCACCCCTCATTTCCTCGTCGGGTGTGCCAATTATGTGTATCTCTGCCGGGATATGGTCCTTGATTTTGTTGATTGCCAAGGCAGCAAGTATACTTATTGAGCCGCTGGCACAATGGCCACAGCCATGACCTATTCCCCTGAGAGCGTCATACTCTGCAAGGATAGCAGCTTTTCGTCCCTTCCCTTCGTTTATGACTCCCCTGAAGGCAGTGTCCATACCTGCAAATGGATACTCCACCTTTATTCCATGCTTTGTCAGCAGTCTCACCATAGCTCCTGAGGATTTGTATTCCTCTCCTCCAATTTCCGGGTTCCTCGCCATAAAGTCATTCAAGGCGAGGACTTCCTCCTTGAAGCTTTCTACGTGTTCTCTCATACTGCACCCTCTTTCTGTTGCTTATTACTCTGGTAGATCCTTACTTTGCACGAACTATCTCTATATCATAGCCATTTGGATCAGTTATGAAATAGTATCTTGGCGGATCGCCTGGCAGACCCATAAGCTCTGTAGTCTCGATTCCCATTTCAACGTGCCTCTTGTGAGAAGACTCCAGGTCCTCTACGGAAAAAGCAAGATGACTGAAACCGTCACCTATGGTGTATGGAATATCCCTGCCGTAATTCCAGGTGAGCTCGATCTCAATTGCTCCGACCTTGTCTGATAGAAAAACGAGTGTGAAATCTTCGGGATAAACCTTTCTTCCAGTCTCAGTCAAGCCAAGAGCTGATTTGTAGAAGTCGACGGATTCTTCAAGGTCATTGACCCTAATGCATGTGTGTAAGATTTTATATTCCATATAGTCCTCCTGATTAGTTATTTAGTATAATAATAGCAAATCACAGCAGACTGGTACAGTACTTTAGTCATATATTTAATTTGATTTAATGGTTTTGAATTCAAACAGGGTATACAAGTAATAGAGGAAGGTCAAATACAGGGGGTGTATTTATGAAAAAGATACTTGTTCCAATTGACGGCTCAGAATGGTCCACAAGAGCGTTGTTAAAGGCTCGTGAGCTGGCTGAAGCATTTCAGGCCGACGTAACGATCTTAACAGTTATCGACAGCATCAGATACCTGGATATGGACTACAAATTCGACGTAGTAAGAGACGGGATAGATCTCAGTAAGCAGCTTCTGGAGCAGTCCAAAAATATGTTCGAGGGGTACCCTGGAAATGTTGAAACGGCTCACACCACCGGAGATGTGGCTGAAGAGATCATTAGATTCTCTGAGAACGGAGGATATGACCTTATAGTTATGGGCAGCAGGGGCCTAGGAGTCTTCTCAAGGACGATCCTTGGAAGCGTATCCCATAAGGTCATCCAGCATGCAAAGACGACAGTGATGATAGTCAAATAGCTTAGGTAAGTCCTGTTCAAAGCAGGACTTTTTGTATTGTCAGCGTTAACGCTTTATTGTGATATAATTTTCAGATAATGGTTGAAAGTTTGTCAAAAATAGTGTAATCTATACTCATAACAAAATAAGTTGTTATCGCCTGGAATACGTTTTCAGGCACTAAATTTATCAGAGGGGGGTACATATGAAAGAAAAGAAACAAGCAACAATAGGTTTAGCACTGATTCCAATTTTAGTACTTATCGTTTCCCTATTCGTTGGCATTGTCTATTTGGGTACCGACGCTCATATGCCGATCCTAATTGCTATAATTGTAGCAGCTAGTGTTGGGATTTTCGCTCTTGGCTTTGAGTGGTCCGAGATCGAAAAAGGAGCTATCGAAACTATCCAGATGTCCATGCAGGCAATACTTATCCTTATGGTAATAGGTACCGTAGTAGGAACCTGGATCTTGGCAGGAACAGTACCAGCAATGATCTATTATGGATTGAAGATCCTGTCTCCTGGTATTTTCCTCGTAGCAACATTGATAATCTGTTCCATCGTTTCATTGGCAACAGGAAGCTCATGGACTACAGCCGGAACAGTAGGTATTGCACTTATGGGAGTTGGACAAGGCCTTGGAATGCCACCAGAAATAGTTGCAGGAGCTATCGTATCCGGAGCATACTTTGGAGACAAGATCTCCCCATTGTCAGATACAACTAACCTTGCGCCTGCCATGGCAGGTTCAACATTGTTCGAACACATCAAGTACATGCTGTACACCACAGTACCAAGCTATTTAATAGCAATGGTGCTATTCGGTATAATTGGATCCAGATATGCAGGAAGCCAGCTTGACACATCAAACATCCAGATAATAATGGATGGTATAGCTGCTAACTTCAATCTATCACCATTGTTGTTCCTTCCACCGCTTATAGTTATAGTAATGGTAGTTATGAAGATGCCTGCACTTCCAGGACTTCTATTTGGTACAATACTTGGCGGATTGTTTGCAGCAATATTCCAGGGCGCAAGCTTTGGAGATATACTTAACACAGCTCACTACGGATTTGAGATCGAAAGTGGAGTTGAAATGGTTGATGAGCTTCTTAACAGAGGCGGTTTGGATAGTATGATGTGGACTGTATCCCTGATACTCCTCGCCATGGTATTTGGCGGGATCATGGAGAGAACAGGTATGCTACATGCGATTGCAGCTGTTATCCTTAAGATGGCAAAGAGCACTGGATCACTGGTTCTTGCAACAGTACTTACAAGTATAGCTATAAATATACTTGCAGCTGACCAATATCTAGCCATAGTTATACCTGGTAGAATGTACAAGGCAACCTACGATGAAAGAGGACTTGAGCCAAGACTTCTTTCCAGAACCCTTGAGGATGCAGGTACACTTACCTCATCATTGATCCCATGGAATACATGCGGAGCTTACATGCAAAGTGTTCTTCTAGTTTCACCGTTGGCATATGCACCATACGCATTCCTGAACATTATCAACCCGATAGTTGCTGTATTCTACGGTTATACAGGTATCAGCATCAAGAAGCCTTCTACAGCGAAGTAAACTCAGGCATTCAAAAACAGCACTCCCGAAGTGCTGTTTTTTTGTTGAAATGATAGTTAGGGGATATACAAAAGTTGAAATTGGAAAGTTGAAAGTGGAATTAGCTGGCGACCAATGGACACCCCCTACAACTATTCACTATTCACTATTCACTATTCACTATTCGCTATTCACTATTCGCTATTACTTGTTCACTGACTCTCTCATTTCCGGCACGATATTCTTGCTTGTCCCGGTCTGAAGTACCTCGACCATTGATCTTGCAGCAGTCCAGGCAAGGTTTGCCATGGTCTGATGGGTCCCCGCGGCGATATGTGGCGTAGTCACTACATTTTTCATCGAAAGCAGCGGGCTGTCCTTTGGCAATGGCTCCTTCTCAAATACGTCAAGACCTGCTCCTGCAAGCTTCCCTGATTGAAGAGCTTTGATAAGTGCCTCTTCATCAATAACCGGTCCTCTTGACGCATTTATTACATATGAGCCTTCCTTCATAAGACTAAGCTCTCTTTCTCCAATCAAGTGTGTCGTCTCTGGAGTAAGTGGTGTGAGTGTAACAAGAAAGTCAGCCTGTGCTAAAAGCTCGTCCATTGGCTTGTATGTTATTCCAAGCTCCTTCTCCACTGTTTCCTTCCTGCTTCTGTTATAGTAAACTACATCCATATCGAATCCAAACTTAGCCCTTCTGGCTACCGCTTCACCGATCCGTCCCATTCCAATAAGACCCAGCGTGCTGTGGTGGACGTCTCTGCCAAAAAGCTCGGACATATCTCCCTTAGTCCACCTTCCTTCCTTTGTGAAGGTGTCAAGCTCAGGCAGTCTTCTCGCTGCAGAGACCAATAGTCCCATAACAAAGTCAGCTACAGTTTCGTCAAGAACTCCAGGAGAGTGAGTGCAGATAACGTCTCTCTTTTTCATAGCCTCTACATCGCAATTATTGTAGCCGACTGTGATATTGCTTGCCACCTTCAACTTTGGGGCATGGTCCATCAGTTGGTCGTCTACCTTAAGACCAAGGATTACCATTCCCTCAACATCCTTGATATCTTCCTTTATGGTCTCAAGCTTCACAGGCTTTGAAAAATCTAGTACCTTACAATCACAATGCTCCCTAACAAACTCGATTACCTCTTCAGGAACCGGATATGCTATTACAACCTTTGGTTTACTCATAGTCTGCACCTCCTAAGCCAGCTCAGGCACTCTCATGCCAGAGTTTTTACCATATAATTCATCAACCAATGCCCTTGCAGCTGCCCATGCCATCTCATCTCTGGTCTTTGTGGTTGCAGAGCCTATATGAGGTACAGTCACTGCATTTTGAAGCCTTAGTAACGGATTATCAGCTTCGATCGGTTCCTTTTCAAATACGTCGAGACCTGCTCCTGCTATCCAGCCCTTCTCTAGAGCTTTAATAAGGGCTTTTTCGTCCACTACTTGACCTCTTGATGCATTTATCAGAAATGCAGATCGCTTCATAAGCCTAAGCTCTTTTCCACCAATAAGATGAGTAGTCTCAGGAGTCAAAGGAGTCAT
>CAZHLQ010000090.1:0-9556 GCA_964533235.1 uncultured Gudongella sp.
AGTAAAATACCTTACCATGAAATAGCAATCCTCAAGCTGCCGTATGAATATTGTCTCCGAGAGATTCATCTCATTAGCTATCCGCTGCATGTCTTCATCCTTGAGTCCCTTGGAGTTAGTTACTACTCCTGCAGGATTGCCCCCAAATGGAATGTTGGTAAATGCGTCAACTTGAAATATATTTACCTCCATAATGCTCTCCTTTCGTTATGTTCCACGTGGAACATTACCCTACGATCAAGTCAATAAGCCGATCAAGGTCATCATTGTTGTAATATTCTATTTCAATTTTGCCTGACTTTTTCCCGTAGTTCAGGGTAACCTTTGTCCCGAGAGCTCCCATAAGCTTTTCCTCCAACTCAACCATATGGATTTCCTTTGATTTCTTGATTCTTCTGGATTTCTTCTTTTTTATTCCCTTGGCTTTTTCTTCGGTCTCGCGGACGTTCATGCCTGTCTGTATTATCCTGTCTGCTGCCTTAAGCTGCTCCTCCCGATCCTTGATCGCTAGTAACGCCTTTCCATGTCCACCGGTCAATTTGCCTTCATATATATATCCTATGATCCGCTCATCCAGATTTAAAAGCCGTATGCTATTGCTTATATAAGATCTGCTCTTCCCAACAGCCTTGGAAAGCTCATCCTGCTTAAGGCTATATTCCTTCATAAGCCTTTTATAAGCCTCTGCCTCCTCAATCGGATTCAGGTTTTCTCTTTGTACGTTCTCAATGAGCGATATTCTAGATGCTGTTTCTTCGTCGATATCTCTTATGATTGACGGGATCTTCTCCAGACCAGCGGACTTTGCTGCTCTCCAGCGCCTTTCACCCGCAATTATTTCGAAGCCATCATCCTTTTTCCTAAGTATTATAGGTTGTATAACTCCATTTTCCTTGATCGATGCTTTTAAATCATTCAAGGCGTCCTCGTCAAATATCTTTCTTGGTTGATCAGCCTTAGGGATTATCCTGGTTATCTCAATCTCCTCGACAGCCTCCGATGGACTGATCTTAACATCGCTTATTATCTCTTCAGCCTTTTCCTTATCCTGGATCAGAGCAGACAGACCCTTGCCTAAACCTCTTTTTTTAGAATTCATTTGATCCTCTCCCTTTGAGTTGTATCACTATCAATCCTGAAGAAATAGAAATTCCTCTGCGAGCTCCATATAGCTGTCAGCTCCCTTGGATTTTATGTCATAATCCATTATTGAAAGTCCATATGAGGGTGCCTCAGCCAATCTTACATTTCTCGGGATTATACTTGTATATACTTTGCCCTTAAAGAATGCCTTTACTTCCTCCACGACCTGTATGGAAAGATTTGTTCTGCCATCGAACATACTAAGTACGACTCCTTCAACCTCCAAACCAGGATTATAGCTTTTCTTGACCAGCTCTATGGTCTGGAAAAGCTGGCTCACTCCCTCTAAAGCGTAGTACTCGCATTGGATTGGAATAATAACGCTGTCTGAGGCGATCAAGCCAATGACGCTGAGTATCCCAAGAGATGGCGGGCAGTCTATGAAGATATAGTCAAACTCGTTCTTTATTTCTACTATGACATCCTTTAGTACCGTCTCCCAACCATTCTTCCTTGCCAGCTCAATTTCAAGTCCTGCCAGCTGATTGTTTGATGGTATTATCCTAACATTCTCAGCTGATGTGTCGTATATGCCCTCCGCTATCGAAGCCTCATTGCTCAGTATATCGTAAATGATTACCTCAGCATCATTTTTGTCTATACCAAGGCCGCTGGATGAATTCCCTTGGGGATCGATGTCAATAAGGAGTATTTTCTTACCAAGCTTCCCTAGACCAGCAGCCAAGTTGATACTGGTGGTGGTTTTTCCGACCCCGCCTTTTTGGTTAAAAATAGCAATAATTTTCCCCATGCTAACACTCCTTTCGGCAATATAACTGACTTTGAACATACTAAATATCAATATAGCGATGCTTATCTGACATGTTCCAGATTAATAATTGCCTTATTAAATATATAATAGCACATCCCGTGGTCTTTTGAATAAAAAAGTTCCACGTTTTACATCAATTTGATGTTTCACGTGGAACATTTTATCTAAAGCCAGTGTTTTCAATGATTATACGATTATTTTATGGGAGATTTTCGTGGTTTGCCACCACCTCTAGGGTATTTTTGAGGTGTTTTGGCAACTTTCTTGATCATTATCAGGGTGTGAGTAATATCTGTGCCTGGAAAAGCTATCTCCTTAATATCCTCAACAGATCCCCCAAGAGTTGATATTGCTTTTCCTGCAAGCTTTATCTCATCAACAGCAGCCGGTCCCTTCATTGCAATGAACCATCCACCTGGTTTAACGAATGGAATACAGTATTCACTTAAGGTATCCAATGATGCTACTGCTCTTGATATGCAGATGTCGAAGCTCTCCCTGTATTCTGGATTTAATGCCAGCTCCTCAGCTCTGCCATGTATAGAATTTATTCCATTGAGCCCCAGTTCCTTTATAACAAGGTCGAGAAAGCTTATCCTCTTATTAAGGCTGTCCATTAAAGTCACACGCAGCTTAGGATTCCATATCTTTAACGGTATTCCAGGGAATCCGGCACCTGTACCAATATCAATTATTTTCTTGTCTCCCTCCAGTATTCCCGTAAGAGTTGGAGATAGACTGTCTGCAAAGTGCTTGATATCCATCTCGGTACCGTCTGTAATAGTTGTGAGATTTATTTTCTGGTTCCATTCAAGAATCATCTCCTTATACTTCAGAAGATCTTCCAGGTTTTTATCGGTTAGATAGATTCCCATATCTAATGATATTTTCTTTAGTACTTCAACGTCTATCAATTTATTACTCACTCCTTCGGCGCTGCTCCAGGTAGATCAACAGCACATTTATGTCTGCAGGGGTCACTCCAGATATTCTTGATGCCTGCCCAACTGAATCTGGCTTTATCCTCTCAAGCTTCTGTCTGGCTTCAGTGCTCAATCCCTTGACTAATGAATAGTCGATATCATCCGGTAGTCTCTTATTTTCCAGCTTCTTGAACTGGTCTATCTGTATCATTTGCTTCTTTATATAGCCTTCATATTTGATCTCTGTCTCTACAAGAAGCCGTACTTCCTTTGGTAGCTGTTTCCTGTCTTTATCGAAGGGAAGTATAGTATCATAATTTAGCTCAGGCCTTTTCAAAAGATCATACAGTGTCCATGCAGTCTTAAGTGGAGTAGATCCCATGCCTTCAAGCATCCTGTTAGACTCCTCGGTTGGTGTAACGACTACATTTGACAACCTGGCAAGCTCGTCAGTCAATAGCTTTTCCTTCTCGAGCATTTTTCTGTGCCTTTCCTCACTGACAAGTCCAAGCTCAAAACCTTTTCTCGTTAGTCTAAGGTCAGCATTGTCCTGCCTAAGTGTAAGTCTGTACTCAGCTCTTGAAGTCATCATTCTATAGGGTTCATCTGTACCCTTTGTAACAAGATCATCTATCAGAACTCCGATGTATGCCTCAGATCTGTCCAGGATAAAGGGCTCAAGCCCCTTGATATTACATGCAGCATTAATACCTGCAACTAGCCCCTGAGCCGCCGCCTCCTCATATCCTGACGAACCATTTATTTGACCCGCAAAAAATAAGTTCTGGATCTCCTTATGCTCAAGCGAGCGCTTCAATATTGTCGGATCTATGGAATCGTACTCAATTGCATATGCCGATCTCATGAATTGGACATTCTCAAGACCCTTGATTTTTTTATACATCTCAATCTGAACTTCCTCTGGAAGAGAGGAGCTGACGCCCTGGACATACATCTCCTTTGTTGATAATCCCTCCGGTTCAATAAATACCTGATGCCTGTCTCTGTCCGCAAACCTGACGACCTTGTCCTCAATAGAGGGGCAGTACCTTGGACCAACACCTTCAATGTACCCTGCAAACATTGGCGATCTGTCCAGGTTTGCACGGATGATATCATGAGTGGCCTCAGTAGTATAGGTCAAGTAGCAGGGTACCTGCTTTAAGTCAAACAGCTTGTCTGAATTTAGGAATGAGAAGGGTACAATTTCATCATCTCCTGGTTGTATTTCCATAACGGAATAATCTATGCTGTCCCTGTGTACTCTTGCAGGAGTGCCAGTCTTTAGCCGTCTCAGCTGGAAGCCCTTGCTTTTCATAGAGTCGGAGAGAAGGAGGGAGGGGAACATTCCATCAGGACCTGACTGATAATTTACCTCACCGATATAAACCATCCCTCCAAGGTAGGTTCCGGTTGCAACTATAACAGCCTTCGCAAGGTAGACGCCGCCTGTCCTCGAAACGACACCTTTGACTTGGTCATTCTCAAATAGAATATCTGTTGCTTCAGCCTGCCTTAGTGTTAGATTTGGCTCATTCTCAAGGATCCTCTTCATTTCCATATGGTATTTTTTCTTGTCAGCCTGCACCCGAAGAGAGTGGACTGCCGGACCCTTAGATAGGTTCAGCATTCTACTCTGAATAAAAGAACGGTCGATATTTAAAGCCATTTCTCCACCAAGAGCATCTATTTCCCTTACAAGATGTCCCTTGCCAGTACCACCGATATTTGGATTACAGGAAAGAGCGACTATCCCGTCTAAACTTATTGTCAGAATTGCAGACTTCAAACCCATCCTGGCCGGAGCTAGAGCTGCCTCAACGCCAGCATGACCTGCTCCAATGACCACGACGTCATACTCCCCTGCAATATAATTCTTTACTTCACGCATAAAAATCATCCTTATTGTTAAATTAGTTGGTTGTTAGCTTTTCGCTGTTAGCTCTTGGCTCTTACCTCGTTTTTAACTGTTCATTGTTATCTGTTCACTGGGATTTATTTCCCAATACAAAACTCTCTGAATATCCTGTCTAAGACGTCCTCACCGATACTTTCACCGGTAATTTCTCCCAGATTTTCCCAGCAATTCTTCAAATCAACCTCCAGGCAATCAAGAGGAACCTGATTTTTAAGGTCATCAATTACTGATCCAATGTTCTCATTTGCCTGTGAAAGCAGGTTCTTATGCCTTAAGTTATTAATCACCATATCAGATTCAATAATAAGCTCACCCTGATAGAACATCCTTCTAATACTGTCCTCCAGTTCATCTATACCTATCCCTTTGGTCATGGATGTGTAGATTATCTCTTTTTCTGAAAACACCTTCAAAAAATGGTCCTCATCGTAAACGTTAGGAAGATCCGTTTTATTCAGCAATACGATCGTCTTTTTATCTTTTATCAGGTCGATTATATGATAATCATCCTCTGAAAGCTCATTTGAAATGTCGAAGATCGCGATTATAAGATCAGCTCTTTCAAGGGTCTCTTTGGCTCTGTCAACACCTATCTTCTCGACAATATCCTCTGTCTGTCTTATTCCTGCGGTATCCATTATCCTAAGGGGTATTCCGTCAATATTGATATATTCCTCAATAATATCCCTTGTAGTTCCTGGAATATCTGTTACTATCGCTCTATTTTCTCTAAGGACCGCATTTAAAAGTGATGACTTGCCTACATTTGGTTTGCCGAGGATAACCGTATTCAGGCCGTCTCTCAATATCCTCCCCCTACTGGAGGTAGAGAGGAGTCTCTCTATGCGCAACCTGACCTGCTCACCACTTTCTAGCAGCTCTTCATATGTTACCTCCTGAATGTCGTCTTCAGGAAAATCTATAGATACCTCAATGTGAGCAATCATCGAGAGGAGGATGTCTCTTATACCTTCGATTTCTTTACTCAGTCCGCCCTCAAGCTGCTTGAGGGATACCTCGTAGCTTTTTTCAGTTTTAGCCTTTATTATATCAATTACTGCTTCTGCCTGAGATAGATCAAGCCTTCCATTCAGAAAAGCTCTCTTTGTGAATTCACCTGGCTCTGCAAGGCTTGCTCCTTTTTTTAACAGCAGCTCTAGGGTCTTCTTAACCGGTATTATGCCTCCGTGGCAGTATATTTCAACCATGTTCTCTCTGGTATAAGTAAAGGGTTCCTTCATAAATACTGCTAAAACCTCATCTACTATTTCATCACCATCGACTATATGTCCATAAAGCAATCTTTTATTATCATGGCTTTCCGCAGGAGCATTAGATATTCTCCTGAAAATCTCTTTACCTATCCTAATGGAGTCCTTTCCGGACATCCTAACTATCCCAATGCCAGCTTCTCCAACAGCTGTGGAGATGGCCGCGATCGTTGCAGTCATATCTTCACCTCATTCTAAACCATGGTTATCAAACCTGTAGCTTTATTTTATAATATCACAGCCGTATGTCAAACCAAAAAACAAAAGCCCCAAATAGGGCTTTTGCTGAACTGTGCCCGAGATCGGGCATTTATTACTTGTTTACGATAACAACTCTTCTATAAGGCTCGCTTCCTTCACTGTAGGTAGTAACGCCATTCACGTTCTGAAGAGCAGAGTGGATGATCCTTCTCTCATAAGGATTCATCGGTTCAAGCTTGACAGGTCTCTTGCTGTAGAGAGCTTTATCAGCCATTTTCTTAGCAAGCTTTATAAGAGTTTCTTCTCTTTTTTTTCTGTATCCTTCAGTATCAAGAACCACCTTCAAATACTCATCTCTATCTTTGTTTACTGCAAGGCTAAGAAGGTATTGAAGTGAATCCAGAGTGTTGCCTCTTTTTCCTATAAGGATGCCCATATCTGACGATGAGATATGGTTGATGTCAACATGCAGAGTATCTCCCTTAAGTGATACGTCCTGCAAAGCTACAATCCCCATGCCCGTTAGGACGTTCTCCAGGAATTTGTCAGCGATCTCTTCAGGGTCGTTCTTGAGAGTTACCTTTATCTTTGCTTCTTTTGAACCAATTATTCCAAACAAACCTTTGGAAGGCTCTTCAATTACCTCGACTTCAACATCTTTTTCTACTGCGTTAAGCTCAGACAATGCTTCTCTTAAAGCTTCTTCAACTGTTTTAGAGGTCTTTACAACGTATTTCATACTATTTAGCCCCCTTGATCGACATAGTTGATCTGTTAGAAATCATCTGTTGAACAATGGTGAAGATATTACTTACTACCCAGTACAATGCAAGTCCTGCAGGAAAGCTTCTTGCAGCCATAAATATCATTACAGGAAGCATGTAGTTCATTATTCTTTGAGTTGCCATAGCCTGTGGATCCTTATTGCTCTGTCCCATGGTTAAACTTTGTAAATATGTCGTCACAGCAGAGAGGAGTGGAAGTCCCCATAGGTAGATATCAGGATTCTCAAGGTTTGTAATCCATAAGAAATTCTTTGCCATGCTTTCATATAGTCCTGGCTCGGTAAATGCATAGGTAGCAGGCTCTCTGAATACCGCAAAAAATGCAAATATTATTGGCAGCTGCACCAATAGTATCAGACAACCAGATGCTGGATTATACTTGTGTTTCTTGTAAAGCTCCTGCATCTTTGTCTGCATAGTCTGTGGATCGTTTTTATACTTTGTTTGGATCTCCTTCATCAAGGGCTGGATCTCGCCCATCTTCTTAGTAGATCTGGTCTGCTGCAAATTTATAGGCAACAGCATTAGCTTAAAAATTATCGTAGTTAATATTATGGCTATCGCATAAAACGAAATCTGAGCTGGTTCACTTCCTAAAGAGGAAGAAACAAAGCTATATACTAACTTCAGGATCGATCCCAGAATATTACCCAAAAAACCAATCATCGACTAACCCCCTCATTTTAGCGGATCATATCCACCTTCATGAAATGGATGACATTTAAGGATCCTCCTCACAGTGAGGTAACTGCCCTTAAAGAATCCATACTTCGTGTAGGCCTGCAGAGAATATTCCGAGCAGGTAGGATAAAATCTGCAATTTTTCCCAGTAAGAATATATCTTGAGATATATCTTTGGTAGAATCTGATTAATAAAATAGCAATCCTTGCCATCAATTCACCTTCTCTGTAATGCCAGAAATCCGGTAAATGTGCATAATAGCGCTTTCCAATTCAGCAAAACTAAGATCTACAGCATTTTTCTTTGGAATGAAAATCAAATCGTAGCCTTTTTTTAGATTAGGAAGATAAACCCTGCTTACTTCCCTTATCCTTCTCTTAAGCTTGTTTCTGACCACAGCATTTCCAACCTTCTTGGTTATGGAAATACCTATCCTGGTCTTATCAGTGCCATTCCTTCTCACGTAAACGATGAGATTCCTATTCCAATAGTTCTTTCCAGACTTGTAGACCTTCTTAAACTCCATATTCTTTCTTAATCTGTTTTCTTTTTTCACAGGTATTCCACCTTAAAATGACCCTTAATAAAAGGCCACTATCAAGCGGCCTTATGCAGAAAGTTTCTTTCTTCCTCTTCTTCTTCTAGCTTTTAATATCTCTCTACCTGATCTGGTCTTCATTCTCTTCCTGAAGCCGTGCTCTTTGCTTCTTTGTCTTTTCTTTGGTTGATAAGTTCTTTTCACCCGACACACCCCCTTCAATAATCATACATCTATATAACCAATATAGAGCTTGCAATATGGAACGCATAAAACACTACTATAAATTATATGTATCAGCCCTGTAGCTGTCAAGTTTTTAAATTTACGAAGAATCAACAAAACACCTGTTCATATACTGTTAATACTGTGGATAAATTTATTGAATAAAGACTCTCCTTTTGGTAAGATAATAGAGGATGTTGATAAATCAGAAAACTGGTGGATAACTTAAAGTTATACACAATTTGTGGATAGTATGTGTATAACTTTTAACTAATCTATCATTTTTATATTAAAATTTCGTAATTTGTTTAAGTTTTTATCCACAATTTGATCAAAATCCTCTTGTGGAAAAAGAAAATGCTTAAACTTTTTTTTACTAAATCAACAGAGAGTTGATAATTTTATCCACATAATTTATAAAGTTATCATTTAATTTCCACAAATGTTGACAATTCAATTTCTGTTGAAAAGATTGTTGATAATTTCCTGAGGAGGTAGCAGTATGGACACTAATTTGGACCAGATTTGGGAAAGCGTCCTGGGGCTGATCAAGGTAGAGCTAACTGAAGTAAGCTTCAATACCTGGCTTAAATCAATTGAGCCTGTAAGTCTGGAGGATGACGAGATAATACTCGGAGCTCCCAATGACTTTACAAAGGGTATACTTGAAGGCAGGTACTTTAACCTTATCAAAAATGCGATCAAGCAAGTCTCGGGCAAGAATTACCAGATCAGATTCATCATTCCCGGCGAGCAGATAAAACAAACACAGCTTCAGCCGGAAAAAGAAACTGTTAAGGCAATGAATAAATCACAGCTTAATCCCAAGTACACATTCAGTACCTTTGTAACCGGCAAAAGTAATGAGTTTGCACATGCTGCATCCCTAGCAGTAGCAGAGGCTCCTGCTCAGGCTTATAATCCTTTGTTTCTATATGGGGGAGTAGGACTTGGCAAGACCCATCTCATGCATGCAATAGGTCATTATATACTAAGTCAAAATCCTGACTCAAAGGTAGTATATGTATCCAGTGAAAAATTTACAAACGAGCTTATCAATTCAATCAGAGAGTATAGAAATGAAGAGTTTAGAAATAA
>CAZHLQ010000091.1:0-3873 GCA_964533235.1 uncultured Gudongella sp.
ATATCATCCTATGCGGCAGTCCGAGGAGGAAGAGCATGGCGATTTGTTCAATTCTCGGGAGGAGGAGAATGCTGCTTATGATTATGACGATCATGCTGCGAATGGTGATAATATAGGTTTCTTTGTGGCGGAGGATGCTGTCTGTCAAATCGGGAATCAAATGTTCTATGGCATCCTAGATGACGGGTTTGACAAACCCGTGCTCGATATGAAAGTCCGATTCTACGACATTAATAATCCAATGATCAACGATGTTACGATAAACCACTTATATACTATTGCATCTGCTTTTAATAGAACTTACGCGAAACATACGGTTATTATTCTTCGTTATGTTGGAAGTAGTGGCGTGCCTTCTTACGTTGCCATACCAATGCTGGATAATGGTTGGTTTCCCCTTGCCCCTGGAGTTCAGATAGGCACGATATCTGATCTTATCAGGGCGCTCCAGTATAATGTGGCCAGCGGTGTTCCAGTTCCTGTGGGCAATAGATTTGCAAAATTTAAGGGAATTCTCGAAGATAATGCTATTAGGGATTTGATTGGTGGCTCTGATGTTATTGTGCAGCTTCCTGGGGACGCCGTATCATATACTTGGGCTTTCGCAAGTATCTCTTCTCCGAAAGGCTATAAGGCGCATCTTGATGCGCAGGCCCGAAAGGATAAGCGCAAGAAGAAGTCTGATGCGATGAAGGCGCGCTGGGCAGAGAGGCGCCAGCGACAACAACAACAACAACAACAACAACAACAACAACAACAGCAACAACCAGCCGAAGATCAAGGACAGAGAGTAGGTTATGACGACGATGATGAAGAGGAGGGAGCCCCTGCTCCCTCCTCGCCCGCGGCCGCTGTGTCTTCTTCTTCATCTGCTGCTGCATCAAGGCCACGAAAGCGACAAAGGATGAACAATTGGGTATTCGATTTGAGTTCTGGTCTAAGGCCAAGTGCACCATTGCCTGCACCTCCACCTGGTTCTTCGTATGATATTAGGCAGCCGGCCGAAAGGAGGGCCCCT
Organism: uncultured Gudongella sp.; assembly: GCA_964533235.1. Taxonomy (GTDB): domain Bacteria; phylum Bacillota; class Clostridia; order Tissierellales; family Tissierellaceae; genus Gudongella. The sequence continues at coordinate 1,019 of CAZHLQ010000091.1, forward strand.
GATTGGTATGATCCTAATCCTCGAAGAAGGGGTGGGTTTCTAGGTTATGTATTCTCGGATGTAGGAAAGGCGAATCCTATGGTGCAACAATGGTGGGAGGCCAATGATTTCTGGGAGAAGTATCAATGGAATTTGGCGCTCAAGCAAAGGCCCCATAAGGTTGCAGAAGCACATTGCATGTTACATACGATGCAACAATGTAATTTCCCTATTGACAAACTTCCATGGAAGTTGTTAGGAGAATTGGTTTCGTCGAGTATTAATTCTGCTGCCTGTGGAGTTCATGCGCTAACAAAGTGTGTTCAAAGTATTCCTAATTGGGTAATCGTTGAGCATGTAATAGCGAATTCGGGTAAGATTGCCACCTCGTATCTTCCTCGTCCTGGGCCAAACGGCATTGCGGGGATGAACATGCTAAGCATTGCTTTTTGGGGTAGCCATTGGTTTAAGTATGAGAAGATAACTGACTGGGAAGGCCATTATAAGTATAATATCTTGGTGTTAGACGACCTCCAGAAGAAAGGATTCATACGCCCGATGAATGCGGAGGAGCTTATACAATCCACGGAATGGGGAGACTGTTGCTTTAAATGTCACGCGGACGAGGTTATCAAGGACAACAAATTTGGTATTGACGGCGAAGCATTTAGTGAGCCTGCGGCAAAGTTCGTGAAGCCCGTAATCCCTAATTACACTGTGATATATGCAGATTACGAATCATTTGCAGTGTCCGGGGCTCATAGGCCATACCTGGTGTGCGCCTGGATTCCGTCCACGGGCGATGAGTTCATAAGTACAGAAAGGAATGAGGGGTGCACAGCACAGTTTATCGACTGGCTTGGAAAGTTATCTGAGAGGAAGAAACTTCTCGTATACTTTCATAATCTTTGGTATGATTCGACATTTGTTCTGGAGGGCAACATAACAGTGAAGTCATCAATTCTCAAAGGCGGGATCGTATACGAAATCGTTACACTTATCTTTGGAAGGGAAGTCGTATTTAGGGATACCCTTCCTGTAATAGCCATGAGTTTGAAGAACGCGGCACTTACTTATTTGCCAAAGGATGCAGAGAACGAGAAAGAGATATATCCATACGGGCTATATACTATGGGGATGCCAGAGAAAGTTCCAATGTCTATGGTTCTTCCGTTTATCCAGACGGAGGACATTGTGGAATTCGAGAAGCGGGTCGTCAACACAAAGTGCTGCGAAATAGGGGAGGATGTGACATACTTCTTGCCATTCTCTTGGGCAGCACATTATTGCATGAGGGATTGCAAAGTACTAGCAAAGGTCTGGGAGACATTTATCAAATTGTATTCTGGCACAAAGGTTGATGGAGTTCATGGCGTTCCTCCCTTCAGTATTGACTTGCTTGCATATCGCACAAATGCTGCCATTGCTGCTTCATATATGGCGGAGAAGATCTTTAATAGCGACCACGATATTTGGCTTGCGAACGGCCCTTTGCGCGACCTTGTGCAAAGATCAGTTGTTGGTGGGCGTTGCATGATTCGCGATAATCTTCCATGCAGGGTATCTTCTCCGGCCACAGACCTTGTTGAAGATTTCGATGCTGTCTCTTTGTATCCTTCAGCGATTTCTCGTTTGTGGGCTTCTAGGGGCCGCCCAAGGATTATCAAGGAGATCGGAGATACATCTTCTTTCATGAAGTACTTTATGCACCCAGAGGATACAATTGCAGAAGGATACTCTGATGGCGTCCTTCATATAACAGACCTACACACTAGCAAAAATAGGCACTTCCCCGTATATTCAACAAAGGTAGATTCTATAAGGCAATGGTGTAACTTTGAAGAGCGTGAGGGCAACTTATTCGTCAATGCAATAGATCTGTGGAATCTAATTGAATTCCAGGGCGCCACCTTCGAATATGACTATATGGTAGTATGGGATGGGGAGCGCGATCTTTCGATTCGCAACGCGATCAATGATTTGTTCCAATTTAGAAAGGAGAACCATGGGGCAGGCAAAGAGCATCCTATACAGCTTGTTGCAAAATTGCTCATGAATTCTTGTTACGGAAGAACAATTATGAAAATACGTGACACCGAGAAGGTCATTGTCCCAGGCGAGCGGGAGGTTGACGGCGTCATGATGCCCTATCTAAGTCAGTATATCTCTCGCTGTGGAAACACTATCTTGTCTATCCAGTCATATGGTAGTAAGAATTACCTTGTGCGCAAGAATACGTCTGACACAAGCTCTGTTCCAAATATAGTTGGAAGCGATATATTGGCAATGGCTAGAAGAATCATGTGTGAGGTAATGTGCACCGCAGAGGATATCGAAGAGCGCGATCATCTAAGTCCCAGCATCTTTTACACCGACACAGATAGCATGCATATTAGACACAGCCTAGTTGAGTCGCTTGCGATAGAGTTCAAAAAGAGATATGGCAGAGATCTTATCGGAGACAACCTGGGTCAATTCCATTCTGATTTCGATGCGCCAAAGGGATATTTGGCTGTTGGCGCCATTGAGTCAATCTTCATTGCAAAGAAGATTTACGTAGACAAACTCGCGATACTTCCGAAGATTGGCACATATGCGCCTCTGAAGGATGATGTATACCACATAAGGATGAAAGGAATACCAACTGCCCTTGTCAAAGGTTGGGATGACTTCGAGAAACTTTGGAACGGAGAGGAAATAACTTATGACCTTGCAGTAGGAAGGCCAGATTTTAAAAAGAAATGTGGAATTATTTTTACTATTACGAAAGATGAAAGGACCATTGGTCCATATAAAACTGACAAAGAGAGAAAATTTTAATTTTAATTATAAAAATCATTATCATCCATTAGTGCACCGCCTTCGTATCCATACCC
>CAZHLQ010000092.1:0-1779 GCA_964533235.1 uncultured Gudongella sp.
CCATTGCTTTGTCCATACTTCTCTTTGGCAGCTTTGATGCCAATATCATGTACTATAGCAGAAACCTCTAGCGTTTCCATGGTCTTATCGTCAAGACCTTCTTTTAGACCTATCAATCTTGAGAACTCATGGACTTTAATAAAATGCTGGATCATCCATGGGTTACCTTTGTCATATTCAATCATTTCAAGGATAAGCTTATCTTTTCTGTCCATCTCTACTCTCCCTATAGATTATTTAATACTAGCATCCTCTCAAGAAAATTGTAAATCACTTCACATGTCTTTACTACGCTTTCCAATTCAACATATTCATCTGATGAGTGAAAATTATCTCCAGATGGTCCAAACACAAATGTTGGAATTTTTAGTCTTGTTCCCAAATAGTTAAAGTCACCTATGCTTGAAAAGTAATCTATAGCTGCCTTTCTTCCAGTAACATCTTCGATTGATCGCTGAAGCATAGTTGTATAATGATCGTCTTCATCGACAACATATGGCATAAATCCATCGTTCAGGCTATGTGGTGAGTCTCTGAACGCTACCTTTATTTCAGCCCTAATGCCTGCTCTTTTAGCAGCTTCATATACTTCATCTTCAAGGTATTCCTTAGTTTCTCCTCTAACGACATGCCTGAAAACAGTGAAGCTTGCCATCTCTGCAACACTGCAGGCAGCTCCGCCTCCCTCGATCGAAATGACTGCAATATCTCCCCTTCCCAACTTTTCATCCTCGATAAAATCAGATTTTTCAAGCTCTACTATAAGCTTCGAAGCCTCTGATATTGCATTTATTCCTTTCTCAGGATTCGCAGCATGGGATGCTTTACCCTTTAGGTATACAGTATAATTATAGCCTCCTCTTGCTCCCAAGCAAAGTACAGGAAATTCCTCTCCTGTAAAACCACTGCTTGGCTCAGTTACAATAGCACAATCGGCATCATCAGCTAAACCATCGAGAATTATGGCGTCAGTCCCAAGACCGTAAGGACCCTCCTCGTCTGATACTAAGGTGTAAATAATCTCCCCTGCAAAATCCTTGTGATTTTTATGAAATGCTTCGATAGCAATCATAATTGCTGCTACTCCTGCTTTCATATCCAAGGCTCCCAAGCCGAATAGTTTTCCATTTTTGATATGAGGTTTCAAAGGATCAGAAGACCAGTCTGATGTCTTTTCCACAGTATCTGCATGACCATTCAGCAGGATAATAGGGCCTTCCCGATCTCCTTTCAGTCTTCCGATAACATTGATACCGTCATATTTCAGAATCTTATAATCCGAATATTTATGTAGTTCAGCTGGAATTCCACGATACTTGAACCAGTTAAAAATATACTTCATTATTTCCTCTTCTCTAAAGTATGGACTATAGATGGATACTAATTCTGATAGAAGTACTTCAACACTTGCCAGATTAAGTATTTCCTTCATTAGGGACCTCCTCTAATTTGATTTGAATTACTCTCCAAAGACGAACTCCTCCAGCTCATCAAAATCCTTGAATATTCTTATTTCAAGACCTTTGTGTTTCAAAAGAGCTTCAAATGACTTCTGGTGCAGCTCGGCTGCCATATTAAAATTATAAAGGTCATCTTTATTAAATTTATCAACCAATTTGGGTAACTCGTATGACGAAACAACAGTTCCTGAAAATATATCCTCTATCTCCTGTTCGATCTCGGCAGCTGCAAAAAGAGCAGTCACATGATCTCCAAGTTCGCATGCATGGTATATCTTATTATAATTATTTATAAGCTCTTCATAGAATCCAATAAGCT
>CAZHLQ010000093.1:0-2138 GCA_964533235.1 uncultured Gudongella sp.
AAGGATGTTTCACGTGAAACATCCTTTCATGAACAATATACCGGATTAAGACAGCGGCCGCTTCAGGGGAATCCCCTCCCTGCGCGGATAGGCTTTGGGGGTCTTCTTTACCTTCCTGTAGAAAAGGAAGCCCCGCTGGTTCCCATAAAGGGGCAGCTCATACGGGAGAGCCTTCAGGAAAGCCCCGCCCAGAAGATCTATGGCTCTCTGGCTGGCAGCAGCCTCCTCTTCCCAGGGGGCTTCCTTGGAGACTGCCATAACCCCCCCCTCCCTGAGGAAAGGCAGGAGGTATTCGCTGAGGGTGGGAAGCCAGGCTACGCTTCGGGCCACAGCAACATCAAAGGCTTCCCGATAGCGGGGGTCCTGCCCTAATCCTTCCGCCCGGCCCTGAAGGACTGTGACATTCTTCAGGCCCAGGGACCTGGATGTTTCCTGAAGGAAGGCCGTTTTCTTCCCTACAGAATCCACCAGGGTGAAGGTGCTATGGGGATTAATGATGGCCAGGACCATTCCCGGAAAGCCCGGGCCGCTCCCCAGATCCAGGAGGGACTCCCCACCCTGGAGCTCCAGTGCCTTATGGAAGGCCAGAGAATCCCAGAAGTGCTTGATCGCGCTATCCTGGGGCTCCCGGATGGCTGTGAGGCTGATATGCCGATTGGCTTCCTCCAGGAGGGTGGAAAAACGGCTCAGGGCCTCCAGCTCCTCTTCCTGAAGGGAAGGCCAGAGAGAGGCAAGGTAGGCTTTCAGATCACTCATGGTCAGCCTCCTTGCGCCGCTGGTTCTCCAGATAGATGAGTAGCACCTGGATATCGGCCGGGGTGATGCCGGAGATGCGGCTGGCCTGGCCCACAGACCGAGGCTGGACCTGGTTCAGCTTTTCCACGGCCTCCAGGGTCAGCCCCCGGACCTCCCGGAAATCCGTAAGCCAGGCAGGGATCAGCTTCTTCTCCCCCCTCCGGAAGGAAGCGACCTGCTCCTCCTGCTTGCGGATATATCCGGCATACTTGATCATCAGGGCCACCTCTTCCCCTTCCCGGGGATGAAGGGGCAGGGCTGGAGGATAGAGGGCAGCCAGGCTTTCATAGGAGATTTCCGGACGCTTCAGCAGGGCATCCCCCCGGATCCCCTGTTCCAGGGGCGCGCTTCCTGCCTGCTCCAGAAGGGCTCCCAGGCCGGGATCCTGAGGGGAGATCCTAAGGCCTTCCAGACGCCGGATTTCCCCATCGATCCGGGCTATCTTCTCCAGATGCTCATGGTATTCTTCCTGGGGTATGAGACCAAGGGCATAGCCATAAGGCAGGAGCCGGCGGTCTGCATTGGACTGGCGCAGGAGCAGGCGATACTCCGCCCGGGAGGTGAACATGCGGTAGGGCTCCTGGGTTCCCTTGGTAATGAGATCGTCAATGAGGACCCCGATATATCCTTCAGAACGGTCCAGGATAAAGGGCTCCTTCCCCTGCTGCTTCAGACTGGCATTGATTCCCGCCATAATCCCTAAGGCAGCAGCTTCTTCATAGCCGGAGGTGCCCAGGATCTGTCCTGCGAAGTACAGGTTCTCCAGCTTTTTAGACTCCAGGGTGGGCAGGAGCTCCATGGCATCAATGACCTCGTATTCAATGGCATAGCCCAGCTTCAGGATCTTGGCCTCCTCCAGACCGGGAATGGAGCGGACCATTTCCAGCTGGACTTCTGCCGGGAGGCTTGTGGAAAAGCCCTGAAGGTAGATCTCTTCCGTATCATGGCCTTCCGGCTCCAGAAAGAGATGGTGGCTGGACTTCTCAGGGAAACGCTGGATCTTGTCCTCAATGGAAGGGCAGTATCTGGGGCCTACCCCCTGGATCACCCCGGAAAAGAGAGGTGATAAGTGGAGATTCTCCCGGATCACCTCTTCCGTCTTCTTCCCTGTATAGTCCCCTTATCGCGCCTGATTCTTCCTGTTTTGCGTAAAAATTGTCAAGCGAGGCAAAAGGCTGGAATATGTTATTGCTGTAAACAAGAAAAAAAGTTGAAAGACAGGCCTCATACTGGCTTATACAGTCATTTTCGGGATAATTGAAATACTTGGTCTGAAATCCGTTTTTCTTTGTCCCTTTTTTCCAGAAATCATATAACCATGTCCAGGTTTTGTTGTATATATC
>CAZHLQ010000094.1:0-2601 GCA_964533235.1 uncultured Gudongella sp.
GCTTATAGCTCTCTCCATGCTCAACCTTCCCACCCGGAAAGGATACCTCACCTGGCTGGGTTATGTTTTTTGATCGCAGCTCATAGATGATCTCCCATTGTCCATTTCTATTAATAAGAGGTATCAGTACCGCGAATCTTCCCTTGACGTCCATCGGCTTGGGCGTCCTATTTTGAACCGTTAAAGCCAGCTTATTTATATCCACCTTATTCCCTCCATGCTGCTCATTTTCTGAACATAATATCTGACAGCCGAAGCAGAAGCTCCTCTCTATTGAAGGGGCTGATATTCTCCAATCGCTCCTTTAATCTCGACAGCCTGTTATTATCTTTTCCCCTGAATGGCACCATATGCAGAGACTTTGATCCGATCACCTCGTCAAAATGATAGATCCTGAATCTCTCCATTCCCGCCTCATGCATCGATCTTTCGATGAGACCGATCGCCAGATCCTCATAACTCTTATCCTGCCCGAGATCCAACATTTTCCCAAGCTTAGGTAGTATTTCTTCAAATAGAGATCTTAAGTTTGCCCTTCCTTGGAGTCCAAGGAGCTCAGAAACTCCCCTTATGGTATCTTCGTTCAGGTGAGAGAACATGTCAAAATAATATTTCTCCCCCTTAGGTTCGAAGTAGAACCTGGATCCTTTAAGCCCCCTCAACTGCCTTAAGGCATCGTAATATCCCAGCTCAATGTTATGACTGACCATTCCCTTTTCGTAATTGAAGGTCCGGCCTATGTCCTCTGAAGGTTCAATTATGATTGCCTCTAATCCATGGGGTAGTATTTCCCGTGTCCTTGCATCCATATGGGTTCTGACAATAACAAGCTTATCGTAGCCTTTCCCAAGGAGCATCCTGAATGGAAGATTGTCGTATATTCCTCCGTCAAGGTATAGCTTTCCATTGAGTCTCTCAAATCTAAAAACAGGTAAATAGGACGATGCAAGAAGATAATTCTTCATCTCTCCATAGGGTATCTGCTCCTTGAACATCTGAACGGGTTTAAGATCAGACAGATTGAAGGTCACCAACCCAAAATCCATTGCTGAAGACCTAATTTTGTCCTCATCTACATATTTATCCAGCATACGCTTGAAAGGTGAGATATCAAAGCCCTTGTCAGTAATCAGAAGCTTAAGCTTCTGAGCCAGCACCGCAAGTTCTTCTCTGCCAAGCCTTAACCTGGTAAGCCTTTCGATCTCATCGTAATTTTCTCCGATGATTTTGGAATAGCTGATGCTCTCCCAAAGCTTCAGACAAATTTCAAAGTCTCCCTGAACTATCATAGCTCCATTCAGGGCACCGATCGAGGTTCCGGCGACTCCGCCTATGGGTATGCCTTCCTCAAGAAGAGCCTTGTATACACCAACATGGTAGCTGCCCTTAGCTCCTCCTCCTTCAAGAACCAGGCCATACATTTGAACCACTTCCTTATCTATTCAAGAACCGATGTACAATGAGGGCATCTTGTTGCTGCGATAGCTACCTGTGATTTGCAGAATGGGCATTCCTTTGTAGTAGGCTCCTCAGCAACAGGCTCCTCCGGTTTCTTCATCTTGTTGATCGCTCTTACTACCATGAAAATCGAAAAAGCGATTATCAGAAAATCAATGATTGCCATTAAAAATAGGCCATAATTAAGTGTTGCTGCTCCTGCTTCCTGCGCTGCTGCAATTGTTGGATAAGTATTCCCGTCAAGACTTACGAACTTCCCTGCAAAGTCCATTCCTCCCATAACTAAGCTTACCAACGGCATGATGATATCTGCAACCAGTGATGCTACTATCTTCCCAAAGGCACCACCGATAACAACACCTACTGCCAAATCGATGACATTACCCCTCATTGCAAACTTCTTGAATTCCTGGAACATTTTCGTCCCCTCCTTTATTTAATATGATTACCAACAATATATACCCAGAATAATTGTTTTTCCCAGTGTTTTGCCTATGTTATAATGAAATTGTAGAAATGAATAGAAATTTTAACTAATCAATAATCAATTGGAGGTATAAGATGAGCCAGAGAAAGGATTGGAAGGAATATTTCATGCAGATTACGGAGCTGGTCGCCACAAGATCGACCTGCGACAGGGCATGGGTGGGATGTGTTCTGGTAAACGACAGCAACAGGATAGTATCTACCGGATATAACGGGTCAGTTTCGGGTAATCCTCATTGTGACGATGTTGGTCATACTATGAGGGACGGGCACTGCATTGCAACGATACATGCAGAAATGAATGCCCTCCTCTATTGTGCAAAGGAGGGGATCTCAGTAAAAAATTGTTCTGCCTACGTAACTCATTTCCCATGCCTGAATTGTACTAAAGCACTTGTCCAGGCTGGAATAAAGAATATATACTACAAAAACGATTATCGAGTCGACGACTATGCTATACTCCTTCTTCAAAGAAACAATGTCAATTATGAAAAGGTTGATTAGCTAGATAGCTTCCTTAGCCAGTTTGTCTGCTTCTTCGTTATACTTATTCCCAGAATGCGCCTTTACCTTAATAAACTCAACCTTGATTTTATCCTTGACGTTGTCAAAATAAGCCTTATATGCCTTAGTTCCATCTTTATTGGTCTTCCAGTC
>CAZHLQ010000095.1:0-4351 GCA_964533235.1 uncultured Gudongella sp.
AGATGATCGTGGCCGGCGAGTGCGACCACCTGCCCGAGCAGGCGTTCTACATGGTCGGCACCATCGACGAAGCCTTCGAAAAGGCCAAGAAGCTGGCTGCCTAAGTGAAGGTGGGCGGGGTGAAAAAATTTTTCGCCCTGCGCCCTTTGCCGGACAGTTTTGCTTTTTCTAAGGAGCCCCCAAGATGAACACCATCCACGTTGATGTGGTCAGTGCCGAAGAATCCATCTTCTCGGGTGCCGGTGAGCTGGGCATTTTGCCCAAGCACACCCCGCTGATCACCCGCATCAAGCCCGGCTCGGTGCGTATCGAGAAGGCCGATGGCGGCGAAGAGTTTGTCTTCGTGGCCGGTGGCATTCTGGAAGTGCAGCCCAACCGTGTGACTGTGCTGTCCGATACCGCCATCCGAGGCAAGGATCTGGACGAGCAAAAAGCCAAAGAAGCCAAGGCGGCTGCTGAAGCTGCCCTGCGCAGCGCCAGCAACGATGTGGACTTGGCACGCGCTCAGACCGAGCTGGCCGTGTTGGCCGCCCAGTTGGCGGCGGTGCGTCGCTTCCGTGGCCAGCACTGAGTGGCCTTGAGCAGCGTTGAGGCTGCTAAGTGATGAGCTGTCAGCCTTGAGAAAACCACCTTCGGGTGGTTTTTTTGCGGACACAATTTAAAAAAACAGTAGCTGTTACCGCTTGCTCAGCAACAATCTCCGCATATTTAATATTTGAATTGCTTTGCTGGTAAGCGGTACCAGCTATATTTTTTACATAGATATTGGCAGTGTAGGCTGGTACCTCTGCACATCAAGGAGTGTGTATGGACGACATCGTCAAGCAGGCCATGCAGAAATGGCCCAACGTGCCCGATTGCTACGGCTGGCTGGGGCGCGATGTGCGCGGGCATTGGTGGTTGCGCGATGCTGCAGCGCAGGCACAAGGCGCTTTCCCGCAGAGCAAAGGCTGGCGGCTGGAGCATGCGGGCTGGATCGCATTCATTGAGCGCAACTACGCTGCCGATGCACATGGATGCTGGTTTTTTCAGAATGGCCCCCAGCGCGTGTACGTCGAGCTGGAAAGCGTGCCCCAAGTGTGGCGTGTACAGCCCGATGGCATATTGACCACGACGGCTGGAGTGGGCGTGGCGCCACCGCAGGATTGCTGGATGGATGAGCAAGGACTGCTGTACCTGCTGTGCGCCGATGTGTTGGGCGTAGTGGCGAGCGCCGACATGCTGGAGGCTGCGCAGTTGCTGGAGCAGGGCCGCTGGCCTGCGTTGCAAGAGGTATCGGCACAGGCCTTGCCAAGTTTGGGGGGCTTCGTGCGTAGTCCCCAGGCATTGGTGCAGGCGCAGGGTATGTCAGGGGGATAAAGCACAAGGGCTTGCCGATTTGGCAAGCCCTTGTATGGGATGGGAGATGCGCCGCGGCTTATTTGTCGGCGGCGGCGGGCTCTTCAAACTTGCCACCCCCGGCATTGGCCATGTAGGCCACGCCACGAGCAATTTCCAAGTCGCTGAACTGGCCACCGCCTTGGGCACCCATAGCGCCCTTGCCCTTGAGTGCCGAGTTCACCAAGGCCTCAAACCCTTGGCCCAAGCGTGGCCCCCAAGCAGCTGCATCGCCAAAGACGGGAGCACCGGCTACGCCGGCACCGTGGCATGCCGCACATTGCGCTTTATAGACCCCTTCACCATTGGCCAAAGGGCGGTCTTTTTGGTCGGCCTTGAGCTGCACCATGCCCACTTTTTGAATGCGTTGGGCTTGGGCGAGGTCATGCACGGTGCTGACCGCTGTACCGCTGGGCGCACCCACATAGTACAAACCAGTGCTGAGGACGACGCCCAAGACAGCAGAAAGTAGGAAAAAGGTTTTGGAGTGGGACGAAGTGGGTTGCGTGTCGCTCATGACGTTCTCTGGAATGGGGCGAAAAACCGAAAAACACATTATATCGGTGGGGCTTTTGCCTGTGCCCATGCTCCGAGTGTGTTTGCCGTGAAAAGACGAGCAACCCGGGATGCAGCAAATACAGGCGCAAGTGGCTGAAAGTATTTAGTCTTTGCTGTTGGGCGCAGGGGCTTGCATGTGGGTGCTGGCCTGCTGCCAGCCGCCCCCTAGAGCCTTGTACAGCTGGATCTGGTTGAGCTGTTGTGCCAAGCGTGTTTGGATGTCGGCCTGTTCCAGTGCAAATAGGGCGCGCTGGGCATCGAGCAGATCCAAATAGCTGGCCACCCCATTGCGATAGCGCAGATCGGCCAGTTCTAGGCGCCGCCGCTCGGCCGCCGCCTGGGCACCTTGCGCACGTGCCTGCTCGCTCAAGGTGTCGCGGCTTGCCAGGGTGTCCGAGACTTCTTTGAACGCAGTTTGAATGGTCTTTTCGTACTGGGCCACCGCGATGTCTCGGTTCACTTGGGAAGTGCGCAAATTGGCCAGGTTGCGCCCAGCGGTAAAGATAGGCAGGTTCAGGCCAGCACTGGTGGTGAAGCCCCAGCTGCCGGTTTTGAACAGCCCAGACAGTTCGCTGCTGACGCTACCGTATTGCCCGGTCAGGCTGATGCTGGGGAAAAAGGCTGCACGCGCAGCACCGATGTTGGCATTGGCTGCGATGAGCGTTTGCTCGGCCTGGCGAATATCCGGGCGTTGGGTAAGCAGCGCAGAGGGCAGCCAGGCGGGAATATCGGCCATCGGCGCGGTGCGCTCCAGGCGCAGGTCTTGCAGCTGGGCGCGGATGCTTTCAGGCACATCTTGACCCAGCAGCAGTGCCAGCGCGTTCAGGTTGAGCGCTTGCTGGCGTTGTTGCTGGGCATAGGAGGCACGTGCGCCCTCGGTCAGTGACTGGGCCTGGCGATAGTCCAACTCGGAGGCCACACCGGTTTCCCAGCGCAGCCGCATCAGGTCGAGGGAGGCTTGGCGTGTTTGCAGGGTGCGCTGCGAGAGCTGGAGCAGCTCCTGGTCGGCTACCAGGGTGAGCCAGGCCTGTGCGACGCTGGCCACCAGGGCCAGTTCGTAGGCTTTGCGTGCTTCGTCGGTGGCCAGGTATTGGGCCAGGGCCTGCGCTTTGAGGCTGCCAATGCGACCGAAGAAATCTAGCTCCCAGGCAGGAATGGCCAAGCCAGCGCTGAGTACGGTGCCCAGCTCGCCGTCCACTTGGCTGTTGCCGCGCGTGGCGTTGCCTTGTACAGCCAGCTGTGGCAGCTGCGCTGAGCGCTGGATTTGAAATTGCGCCCGTGCCTTTTCTAGGTTCAGCGTGGCGACGCGCAAGTCGCGGTTGTGGGTCAGTGCCAGGGCGATGAGCTGCTGCAACGGTGCATCGGTGAAATACGTTTGCCAGGCCAGTTGGGGGGCTGCAGCGGTGTCAGCGGTATTGCCCTGCGCGTTGGTTTGGGGGTAGTGCTCGGGGATGGGCAGCGCAGGGCGCTCGTAGGCGGGGATCAGTGAGCAGCCTGCCAGCAGCAGGGCGCTGCTGGCCAGCGCGGCCATAGAAGTGAGGGAGAAAAATTTAGTCATTACGCGGATCAATTCCTACTGCTTGTGCGTGGCGGCGATTGATGTCAATTTGGCGCGTGCTGCCCTGGAAAAGGGTGCGTACCACCACGAAGAACAAAGGCACAAAGATCACGGCCAAAATCGTGCCAGTCAGCATGCCGCCGAGTACCCCGGTGCCGATAGCGCGCTGGCTTGCAGACCCTGCACCTGATGCCAAGAACAGGGGTATCACCCCCAGGCCAAAGGCCATGGATGTCATGACGATGGGGCGAAAGCGCAGCAGTGCAGCTGTCATGGCTGCGGCAAGCAGGTTCTTGCCTTGGGCGGCCTGCAGATCCTTGGCGAACTCGATGATCAGAATGGCATTTTTTGCTGAAAGGCCAATCACCGTGATTAACCCCACTTGAAAGTACACGTCGTTGGCGTAACCGCGCAGCAGCGTACCAAGCACTACCCCCAGAACCCCCAGCGGTACTACCAGAATCACGGCTAAGGGAATCGACCAGCTTTCGTATAAAGCGGCCAGGCACAGGAATACGGCCAGCACGGCAAAGCCGTAGAGGATGATGGCCTGGGAGCCTGCGAGCTTCTCCTCGCGCGATTGGCCTGTCCACTCATAGCCAAAGCCTGTCGGTAACTGCGTTGCGAGACGTTCCATCTCTGCCATGGCATCACCTGTGCTGAATCCCGGTGCCGCAGACCCAGCGATGCGCATAGCGGGGTAGCCGTTGTAACGCACGGTTTGCTGTGCTCCTTGGATCCAGCGTGTACTGGCAAAGGTGGACAGTGGCAACACTTGGCCCTGCTGGTTGCGTACGTTGATAGCCAGTAGATCGGACTCCTGCATGCGTCCAGGGGCATCAGCTTGCACCACCACCC
>CAZHLQ010000096.1:0-2572 GCA_964533235.1 uncultured Gudongella sp.
AGTGCTTTCTGAGCACAAGAATAAAATCAGCGAGGTAGCTATAGTGCCTTCAACAGGAGGAGTGTTTGAAATCAGCCTGGATAATAAGCTCCTGTTCTCAAAATCTGAGCTGGGAAGATTCCCCGAGGACGGAGAGGCAGAAGGGCTTGTTAGAGATAACCTATAATTTGGGGCCAATTGGCCCCTGTTTACATTTTTGGTGTAAATAGAGCGTTTTTTTGATATAATGGGACCATATCAAAAGGTAAGGATGATGTCGATGTATCAGGCAATTTACAGGAAATACAGACCTAAGACCTTTGACGAGCTTCTTGGGCAGGTACATGTAACTACGATACTTAAAAATCAAATAATCAAAGGCAACATAGGGCACGCCTACCTTTTTTCAGGAACAAGGGGAACTGGAAAGACCTCAGCAGCAAAGGTATTTTCGAGGGCGGTCAATTGCCTGGATCCCAAGGATGGAAATCCTTGTAATAAATGTGAGATTTGTAAGGGGATCCTCGATGAAAGCATAATGGATGTCATTGAAATGGATGCAGCCAGCAACAGGAAAATAGAGGATATCCGTGAGCTTAGGGAAAAGGTAGTCTATCCTCCTTCGAGGGCAAGGTATAAGGTATACATAATAGACGAGGTCCATATGCTTACCAACGAGGCCTTCAATGCTTTGTTGAAAACTCTCGAAGAGCCGCCCAGACATTTGATATTTTTGCTTGCTACCACAGAGCCTGAGAGACTTCCTCCGACCATACTTTCAAGATGTCAGCGCTTTGATTTCAAACGATTGACCTCAAGGGACATGGAGGACAGTATGAAGACGATATCACAGGAGATGGGCGTAGAGGTTGATGATAAGGTATTCAAGCTTATCGCATCCAATTCTGATGGAGCTATGAGGGATGCTTTAAGTCTCTTGGACCAGTGCATTGCCTTTGACGATAAAAAGGTAACCTATGATGATGCCTTGAAAATACTTGGGATAGCCAACAAAGACCTAATTTTCAAAATGGTAGACTCGATTAAAGATGAGAAGCTGGATGAAGTACTTCAGCTGGTCGATCATATAATTCAGGAGGGTAAGGATACTTCTCTTTTCCTGAAGGATTTGATACACCATTACAGAAATCTCATGATCGCTAAGACCTCCATTGACCCGGAGCAACTGATAGACTGGGGAGAGGTTGAGGTATGCAAAAGACAGTCTGATAAAATGGAGCTGAACTACATCATGAGGTCACTCCAGATACTTACAGATGCTGACACCAGTATGAAGTGGTCTACTCAACCAAGAATAATACTTGAGATGGCAGCTATAAGGTTAGTCGGACTCAATAATGAGAAATCCCTCGAGGAGAGAATCAAAGCCCTTGAAGAGGGATCAGCTTTACCGCTTGAAAAACCAAAGCAGGCACCGGTCAAGAAAGCTGAAAAAGCTCTAGAGCCAAAACCTACCGTGGAGGAGAAAAAGCTGGAAGCTCCAAATAATACTGACGTAAAAAGACCTGAGGAGTCCATTGAGAAGCCAAGTCTTGACATTGAGTCAATAAAAAAGGCATGGCCAAGGTTCCTTCAGACTGTGAAGACCCGAAAGATGAGTATATACGCCCTTGTAATGGAGGGAGAGGTGGCTCAAGTCAATGGAAACAGGATCACACTTGCGTACAAGGACGGCTTTGAGTTCCATAAAGATGCTGTCAACAAGCCCCAAAACAAGGAATTTCTTGAGGGAATACTCGTGGAATTTTTCGGGCAGCCAGTGGAGCTAATGATACTAATGAAGTCTTGTGTTCCAGACACTTCGGGGAGCTATCCTGAAAAGCCAGTTAAGGTAACCAAGGAAGAAGCCATAAAGGAAGCAGTTGATTTTTTCGGTGAAAATATAATTAAATTTAAATAGGGAGGAATTGAAATGGCAAGAGGCGGATACCCAGGAATGGGTGGAAATATGAACAATATGATGAAGCAAATGCAGAAGATGCAAAAGAAAATGGAGGAGGTCCAAGCTGAGATAGATGCAAAGGAGCTTGAGGCGACTGCTGGAGGTGGAGCTGTTAAGGTTACTGTCAATGGAAAGAGAGAGGTTCTGAACATTGAGATTGACCAGTCGGTTGTCGATCCAGAGGATGTTGAAATGCTCCAGGATCTTGTGCTTGCAGCTGTAAATGAAGGCCTTAGAAAAGCAGAGCAATATGCAGCAGACGAAATGAAGAAGGTTACGGGAGGCATGAATATCCCAGGACTGTTCTAAGAAGGGGACGATCAAATGGATCATTACGCCTTACCTATAGCAAATTTGATAGATCAATTTTCCAAGCTTCCGGGTATAGGAAGAAAGTCCGCCCAGAGGTTGGCCTTTTATGTGCTTGAAATGGATTCTGAGGAGGCTCAAAAGCTATCCTCTGCAATCCTTGAGGCGAAGGAGAGAATCGGCTTTTGTCAGGTCTGCGGAAACCTTACAGACAAGCCGGTATGCAACATCTGCAGCAATACAGGCAGGGACAATGCCCTTATATGCGTAGTTGAGGGACCAAGGGATATAATAGCCATGGAAAAGAGCAGAGAGTATAAG
>CAZHLQ010000097.1:0-2709 GCA_964533235.1 uncultured Gudongella sp.
TGCGATCTCACTTCTTGTCGCAGCCATAGGTATAACGAATACCATGGTAATGAGTATTTACGAGAGAACAAAGGAAATTGGGATAATGAAAGTAATAGGCGCCTCCATTAATGACATAAAAAGGCTGTTCCTGTTTGAATCAGCCATGATCGGGGTGCTTGGCGGAGTTATCGGAATTGGATTCTCATTCCTTTTGTCCTATCTGATAAACCACTTTGGGAGTCAGTTTGGGGGATTCTTTGGTGCAGCTGGTGGAACAAAGATATCGATAATACCGATTTGGCTGGTGTTTGCTTCCCTTGGATTCTCAGCTTTGATAGGGATCGTTTCAGGTTACTACCCTGCAAGGAGAGCAATGAACCTTTCCGCTATTGATGCTATAAGGACAGAATAATAGGATAAGCGAAGTATGTTAAGTAATAGAGGGGTAATACTTTTATCGGACCGCTCACGGCCGCTTGGCCAGGAAATGTCCTTAAAAGTGTTACCCCTCAATCTTCTTATCATTAATTGTGACTTCAAATTTAACGTTTTTCTTGTTATTCTCGGGAGGTCAATGACCTCTCCTACTATTCACTATTCACTGTTCGATATTCACTGATTCTCCAGCGCCGCCTTCACGAAGCCTCTAAAAAGCGGGTGAGCATTTGTAGGTCTGGACTTAAATTCAGGGTGAAATTGGGAAGCGACAAACCAAGGGTGATCCTTGATCTCAATGATCTCCACAAGATCCCCGTCAGGAGAAAGACCCGAAAAGATGAATCCTTTTTCTTCCAGCTGCTTTCTGTAAAGATTGTTGAACTCGTATCTGTGTCTGTGTCTTTCATGGATCATTTCGGATCCATATGCTTCCCTTGCTGTGGATCCTTCCTTTAATACGCAGGGATAAGAGCCTAATCTAAGAGTACCTCCAAGCTTAGTTATATCCTTCTTATCTGGCAGGATATCTATTATGGGATGAGGTGTGGCAGGGTCCAGCTCAGTACTGTTTGCACCTTCAAGCCCAACTACATTCCTTGCAAATTCTATGCTTGCTAGCTGCATTCCAAGGCATAGCCCCAGATAAGGTATCTTATTTTCTCGCGCGAACCTTATGGCTGAGATTTTTCCCTCCATTCCTCTTTGTCCAAAGCCTCCAGGTACCAGGATCCCATCTGCTTCTCCAAGTATCTTCAGGGCATTTGAATCTGTCACGTCCCTTGAATGTATCCAATCAATCCTGATTTCTGCATCATTTTCTATACCGGCATGTCTTAGAGCTTCTATTACGGATAGGTAAGCATCCTTTAACTCCACGTATTTTCCTACAAGTGCTATCCTTGCAACCGCCTTAGGATTTGTGGCTCTATCTGCCAAATATCTCCAGCTCTCAAGGTCAGGTGCACTACAGCTTAAACCAAGGTGCTTTACAACCTTTTCAGCTAAGCCCTCTGTCTCTAGGAGCAGTGGTACCTGATAAATGCAAGCAGCATCTCCATTTTCTATGACCGATCCTGGATCAAGGTCAGTAAATAGCGCGACCTTTTCCTTTATACCCCTGTCTAGGGGCTTTTCGGTCCTTAGAATCAGGGCATCTGGTTGTATGCCAATGCTTCGAAGCTCTTTTACACTATGCTGAGTAGGCTTTGTCTTTAATTCTCCAGCCTTGGATAGGTATGGGATAAGAGTGACATGTATATACATAACATTCTCCCTGCCAACGTCATGCTTGATCTGCCTTATAGCTTCGAGAAATGGAAGAGATTCGATATCGCCAACAGTACCACCTATCTCAGATATTATGACGTCGACATCCTTACTTTTGGAAGCCTTTATTATTCTTGCCTTTATCTCATTGGTTATATGGGGAATCACCTGGACCGTTCGTCCATCATAGTCGCCATTTCTCTCTCGGTTCAGAACCTCCCAGTAGACGCTTCCTGTAGTCACACTGCTGTCGGAGTCAAGATTTTCATCTATAAACCTTTCATAATGACCCAGGTCAAGATCGGTCTCTGCTCCATCCTCAGTAACAAACACCTCCCCGTGCTGATAGGGGCTAAGCGTCCCTGGATCCACATTGATGTAAGGATCGAATTTTTGGATCGTTACCTTCAGACCCCTGCTTTTCAGTAGTCTCCCCAGACTTGCAGCCGTTATTCCCTTCCCCAGAGATGAAACAACTCCACCAGTTATAAAGATATATTTGGTTTCCACTTTGATTCCCTCCCTTTTTATACACTTTTTAACTTAGATATCTTATAACAAGCACGTTAGTGTGTCAAAGGATTTGAGTGGAATAACCATTGTTTTTTACTAGTTTATCAAAAAATAAAATACAGGAGCTTTCCCCCTGTATTTTATTCAATATACTATACCAGTCCGCATCTGTTCTTAAGCTCCTGTATTTGATCAAAAACTACGTCGTCCACTGGTATGCCTGTCTTTTCTCGTTCGATCCTGCAAATGTACTCCTTCTCCCCTGCAGTATAGATCCTATCCTCGCCGGGTGCTTTCTGAGACGCCCTTAGCTCTCTGAGTATACCGCCTGTGTGTCTTCTGAAATCATGTTCATCCACAAAGTGGTTTACATTTATTGCAATGAAAAAATGACCCAGCTTGTAGGGTGTTGGTGCTCCGTTTTCGTCCCTGCCTGCTAAGGCTTGCATATATGGTCCCAGATGAAGGCCTGAGGAAAGTATCTCAATAAAGGTAGCATAGCCATAGCCC
>CAZHLQ010000098.1:0-16380 GCA_964533235.1 uncultured Gudongella sp.
GTGGTAGACATCGCTGAAGGGCATGTAGAGGCAATTGAGAAGATGGGAAAAGGCATAAGCTTTTATAACCTGGGGACAGGTAAGGGTACCTCGGTGCTTAAACTGGTTGATACATTCAAAAAAGTGAACGGGGTGGACGTGCCGTATGTAATTGCAGATAGAAGACCCGGTGATATTGCCGTCTGCTTTGCAGATTCTTCTAAAGCTTATAAGGAGTTAGGCTGGATCGCTAAAAGAAGTCTTGAGGATATGGTAAGGGATGCTTGGAGGTTTGAAGGAAACAAGTATAAGCATGTACTTTAGGGGGAGATGAGCCTATGATAAACATAATTGCATTTGTGGGTCCCAGCGGCTCAGGTAAGACAACACTTAGAAATCAGCTCCAAATGGAGAAAATAATTACCTACACGACCAGATCTCCCAGAGAAGGAGAGATGGATGGAGTGCATTATCATTTTTCTACTGAAGAAGAGATACTTAAGATGTACGAGGATGGTGAGCTCCTTGAATACACTCGTTATCACGGTTTTCTTTATGCAACAAGCCTAAGGACCATATCTCATGTAATTGCGGAGAACACCACAGCATCAATAATTGTGGTCAGAAATGGTGCAAAAAAGCTTAAGGAAAGATATGGGGACAAGATACTTGTTATAGGTATAACAGCTCCAGCGATCGAGTGTGTAAGAAGGATGAGAGAAAGAAATGAGCCTGAGATAGAAAGGCGTCTGGCTTCTTATGAGATGGAGGTTAAGCTGACTAACAGGTATTGTGACATAATAATAAATAATTCTGAGCTAAACTGGGAGAGATCAAAGCTGCTTGTTCTTGCAATAGAGAAGGGCTTAGAGTCTATAGGTTGTATGGATGAAGGCAATAAATGCTAGGCTTAATTGTCATATTATGACAAAGCCTTTCTTTTTTGATATAATACTTTTGCAGTGCATCACATTATCGGAGCATATAATTGAGAGGTGCGATATGAAAAAGCTTGGATCGGAAGTGAAATATTGCATATTATGCAAGGAGGTCCATGAGGTCGACACAGTTGAAAGGATCGATTGCATAGAATACAGAGGCGAAGAAATCATGTTTACTGCAGTGTACGAGTACTGTAAGAAATCAAGAAGATACATGGAAAACTCTGATATGGTCAAAAAAAACCGTTTGGCGAAGGATGCTGCCCTTGAAAGGAAGCATCAACTTGAGCAACCGAGGGTCAAAAGATAGTTTTGACTGAAATATAAAAAATCCAGTCAAATGACTAAATATTGTGACACAACAGCTGATTTTTGCTATAATGCTTTATAGGGGCAAAAGCTGTTAATTTATCTGCGAAGGGTCGTGATTCTGCTGTGCGTAGACTAAAAGGGGAGAGGAAGTTCTGTTATCTTTGCATGCAGGAGCATGCAGTCGAAACCGTTGAGTTGATGGAAAGTGCAGAATACAAGGGAGAAGAGGTATACTACCTTGCCAAGTACGAATACTGTGAAGTTGTGAATGAATATATAGAAACTGAGAGCATGTTAAAGTCAAACAAGGCTGCAATCAAGGAAGCCTACCGCAGGGCAGCGGTAATAAATGCATCGTAAGCTACAGCCATAGGTTAATGAACCTGTGGTTTTTATTTTTCGGGCTTTCAACTGAATGATATATGTTGTAAAATAAATGACAGAGAATAATGGAGCGATGCTCCTTTTAATAGGAGGTAGACAAATGAAGGTCAGAAAGGCAGTTATACCAGCAGCAGGTCTAGGGACGAGATTTCTACCTGCAACGAAGGCTCAGCCAAAGGAAATGCTTCCAATAGTTGATAAGCCAACCCTCCAATATATAATCGAGGAAGCTGTTGATTCTGGTATAGAGGAGATACTCATAATAACCGGCAGGAACAAGTCGTCTATCGAAAACCACTTCGACAAGTCAGTCGAGCTGGAGCTTGAGCTGGAAAGATCAGACAAGCTGGAGCTTCTGGAGGAGATCAGAAGGATATCTGACATGGCAAATATCCATTATATAAGGCAAAAGGAGCCAAGAGGGCTTGGACATGCTATCCATTGTGCCAAGAGTTTCATTGCAAATGAGCCATTTGCAGTACTTCTGGGAGACGATATAGTATACAATGAAAAGCCATGCCTTAAGCAGATGATCGAGGTCTACGACGAGTATAAGACTACGATCCTGGGAGTTCAGGAGGTTGCTGAAGCTGACGTGTCAAACTATGGGATAATAGACGGGAAGCACATAGAGGACAGGATATACAAGGTAAGGGACCTGGTGGAGAAGCCTTCAAAGGAAAGTGCTCCTTCCAATATTGCTATACTTGGAAGATATATTATTAATCCTGCGATCTTTGAATGTATAGAAATGACCAAGCCTGGTAAAAATGGAGAGATACAGCTGACAGATGCTCTTAAGCATCTGGTTGAAAGAGAGGCAATGTATGCCTATACATTCCAAGGTAAGCGATACGACGTTGGAAACAAGCTTGGGTTTTTGGAAGCCACAGTAGAGTTTGCACTCAGACGAGGGGATATAGGAGAGGAATTCAGGAGCTATCTTAAGAGAATAATTGGATGAGTCATGGGATGTCTGAAAAGACATCCCTTATTTTCAAATATTTGAAGATATGGATATCAAATGAGGTATAATCAATATTAACGGAGACATAATATTTTAAGAGGGTGCGATAATGGGAAATATTATAGATTATTTGAACTGGAGGGGAGACTTGACCTTCAGGCAGGATGAATTCAACGAGGTAGACAATCTGATCCTATCTGTGCTTTGCTATAATGATTTTAAGGGAATCGTGCCTCCGATAGGTCAAGAAGGGCATATCCTTTTAAGAGACGCAGCAGCTAAGTTCAAGAAAACCAAGGATACTGAGAACCTCAAGGAGCTGCCATTTTTAAAGGATATCCCGGGATTCCTGGAGAAGGCTGCGGCAACTAGAAGATTTGGAGAATTGAAGCTTTCTGGATATGTAGACCAGGTGGATATTCAGAGGATAAAGCAGTTTTCTGCCATGGTGTTCACGATATTTGACGATCTCCATTTTGCTGCGTTCAGAGGAACAGATGACTCTATAGCAGGCTGGAAGGAGGATCTTCAGATGAGCTTCAAGGAGGAGGTCCATTCCCAAAGGGAAGCTGTTAAATATATCAAGTGGGTCATGGAAACCTACTCCGGCGAGTTCTATTTGGGAGGCCATTCTAAGGGTGGTAACCTGGCAGTCTACGCTTCTGCCAATATGGAGGGAGCATACAGAGAGAGCATTCTCGAGATATTCAATAATGACGGTCCAGGATTTCAGCCTAAGGTTGTTGAGACCCCCGGGTATCAGGCGATAATAGAAAAAATAGTTACCTTCCTGCCTGAATCCTCCATAGTAGGTATGCTTTTGGAGCACGGTGAGGAATACTACGTAGTTAAGAGCAGCGGACTTGCAATGTATCAGCACAATCCGTTTTTATGGGAGATATTGGGAAATGAATTTATATATAAAGAAGGACTTAGCAAGGACGGAATAAATATCAACAAGGCTGTAAGATCGTGGTTGACGCAGTTATCCAATGAGGATAGGGAAAGGTTTGTGAATACCTTGTTTGAAATACTTCAGGGTACCGGCGCAAAGAACCTCAGTGACTTAAATAATGAGAAAATAGTTGCGGCAGACGCCATGATAAAAGCACTTAAGACGTTGGACAAGGAGACTCAAAAACAGCTTAGATCAACACTTGACCTTCTTTTTGCGGAGGGGCATAAGACGATCGTAAAATCCATAACCGATGATATCAGTGATTTTGTTAAACAGAGAATAAGGAAAGCAAAAAAGCAGCTTGAGTAGAATTTATTTTAGAGGAGGATTTGATTTGGATAACACAAAAGCAACTGAAATGTTGTACAAGGGAAAAACCACAAAAGGAATGGATTTTAACAAACCTGAAGCGTTCCCACTTTTTTGCACCACTTCCTTCACAATGAAGAGTCTTGAGGAGGTAAGGGAAGCTTACGCCTCTAAATACACCTATGTTAGGACTAACAATCCTGATAGAGAGGCTCTGGCTGAAATCATAACATACCTGGAAGGTGGGGAGAAAAGTCTCATTTTCTCATCAGGAATGGGTGCAATCACATCAACTCTCATGACTTTTGTCAGCTCAGGAGACCACATCCTCTGCAACAGTAGTATTTACGGAGAAACATTTGATGTCTTAAAAAAACTGCTCCCAAGATTTGGAGTGGAGTCGACACTTGTTGATTTCACAAACGAAGATGCCATAAGGAAAGCCGTGATGCCAAATACTAAGATAGTTTATGCAGAGGTAATGGCTAATCCTACTATGGCACTTACAGACATCCCTATGCTTGCAAAGATAGCACATGAAGCTGACGCACTTTTGATCGTCGACAATACGTTTACCTCGCCAATGTCGATACAGCCACTGGAACTTGGCGCAGATATCGTGATCAACTCCCTCACGAAATTTATTAACGGTCATAGCGACGCTATTGCAGGCTCGATTACTTCGACTGAGGATATAGTAAACAAAGTACAGCCAATAAGCATGCTATGCGGAACCCCCGGGGATCCTTTCGCAGCATGGATGACCATTCGAGGGGTACAGACCGTAGACTTAAGGCTCGAAAGACAGATGTCAAACGCAGCTGCCCTTGCCAGAGCATTGGAGGATAATCCGCACGTTATTAAGGTGAATCACCCCAGCTTGGAGAGCTTTCCTCAACACCAGCTTGCACTAAGGCTATTCGAATCAAACGATAAGATGGCTGGGATCATGAGCTTTGTTCTTCCTGAGGATATGGATAAAATCGATTCTTTCATGAAAAGGTTGAAATTTGTACATTATGCGACAACACTAGGCGGGATAAGGACAACACTTAATCATCCAGTGACATCATCCCATGCTCATATGCCGGATGAGGACAGAAGAAAGATGGGCATTACCCCTGGCATGTTCCGACTGTCGGTGGGAATAGAAAATGTCGATGATCTGATTGCAGATTTCTACCAGGCGCTTGAGGTTTTCAGTGATTAAGCCTTTTAAAATTTTGCTCATACGATTGTTTCCAGGTCAAATAATTTAGTGCCTTATATAATTCCAAATTATGTTCCGATATAATTGACTAAAGCGGCTATCTTTGATAATATTTGATTTATAAATATCACAGAAAATACCAAATATATCATTGGGAGGCAGTGTTGTGAGTAATGAAGAGTATTTTTTTGCCAGAAGGATATGCTTAAGCTCGGAGTTGAAGGCGAGATATGCAATTCTTCCTGGAGATCCAGGGAGGACAGACCTGATCGCAGAATATCTGGATAAGCCTGAATACATAGGTATGAACAGAGAGTATAAGAGCTATACAGGTTACATAGAAGGCGAGAAGGTTATAGTAATTTCTACAGGGATGGGTGGACCTTCCACTGCGATAGCCGTTGAAGAGCTAAAACAGATAGGCGTCGATACACTAATAAGGATTGGCAGCTGTGGTGGAATGCAGACGCATGTCCTGGCGGGAGAGATCATTATTCCTACAGGAGCTATCAGGCAGGAGGGTACTACTCACGAGTATGTCTATCCTGAGTTTCCAGCTGTTCCAGACTTTGACGTCAGCCTTGCTTTAAGAGATGCAGCAAAAAAGGTGGGAGCAGTAGCAAAGCTCGGGGTAGTTCAAAGCAAGGATTCATTCTACGGTCAGCATGACCCCTCGAGAATGCCTATAGGTGCCGAGCTGGTCAATAAATACAACGCGTGGATAAAAGCCGGAGCTCTGGCTTCAGAGATGGAGTGTGCCGCTTTATTTATTGTAGCGCAGATATTGGGAGTGAGAGCTGGAGCAGTTCTTCATGTCCTGTGGAATAAGGAGAGAGAACTGTTAGGCTTGGATAACGAAACTAATAGGGATATGTCAAAAGCGATCTTGACTGTGAGAGAAGCAATCGCAGATCTTATAAGAAAAGATAAGGAGGGTAGTATTGAGAGGTATTAGTGGCAGTATAGTATTATTTTGACGATGGGCAAATCAAAATCACGGGGGGACTCAAATGAAGAAAAGATTGTCATTAGTTTTAATTATCGCTATTTTTATCAGCCTATTGGCAGGGTGCAGCTCAAGCAGCCCTGAACCAGCAGGAGATAAGCCCAAGATTGCATTGTTGACTGACAGAGCAGGTACTCAGGTATTCATACTGTCAATGATCGAAGGATTGAACAAGGGTGCAGAGATGTATGATTTCGAAGCTATCGTGGCTGAATCAGCTGATGCAGCAGCATTTGAAGACAACGCAAGAGCCCTAGTAGAGGAAGGCGTTGACCTGATAATAGGCGGAGGGTGGCAGGCAGGAGAAGCTATAAATAAAATTGCTACCGAGTTCCCTGATGCAGCTAAATATGCTTTGATCGACTCACAGGTAGAGGCTGAAAACGTTAAGTGTATTTCCTACAGAGAACAAGAAGGCGCATACCTAATTGGAGTTATGGCTGCAATGGTAGCTGACGACGGTGAGGACTTCTTTAGTGCTGTTCACGTAAACCAAGGACCTGGTTCCTGGAAGTGGAGATATGGTTATATGGAAGGCGTAAAGGCAATCTATCCTGATGCAAAATTTGCTTTCAACTATGTAGGAAATTACAATGACCCTGCTAAAGCAAAGGAATTCGCGATCCAGCAATTTGAACAGGGAGCAAGCTTTATAAATTCAGCAGCTGCCGGTGGGGACAGTGGAGTATTTGAAGCCGCTTTGGAAAAGGGATTCTATACGTCTGGCCAGGACGTGGATTTGACAAGTCCTGACAATAAGTACGTAGTTTCCAGTCAGATAAAAGATACTTATAATACAGTTTTAGTACTTCTCGAGCAATACTTCTCAGGTGAAGAGTGGACAGGTGATGATGAGACCTGGGGTATCAAAGAGGGCACGATTGGTGCTGTTCACGTTACCCACGAAACTGAAAATCCGAGAAGTGAAAGACTATCGGATGAGGAAGTAGCAAAACTTAAACAAATTGCAGAGGACATTGCAAGTGGAAAACTTGACTTGACTAATATGCCTGCAGAGGAAGACTATAAATAACATAAGGAAAGAGGCGGGTTACCGCCTCTTTTGTCTAAATTATTAAATGGATCATGCGAGGTGAGTAAGGCTTGCTTTTGGAAATGAAAAATATCACTAAAATATACAATGGAACGTTGGTGGCCAATGACGACATAAGCTTGAATCTCAACAAGGGTGAAATTCTGGCAGTAGTCGGAGAAAATGGCGCTGGTAAATCGACAATAATGAAGATCCTATATGGTTTGGAGCTTCCTACAGAAGGCGAGATATTTATAAACGGGGAGCTGCAAAAATTTAAAAGCCCTCAGGATGCAATAAAAAAGGGCATTGGTATGGTACAGCAGAATTTTATGTTATTCAATCCCTTTACAGTTGCAGAGAATGTAGTGTATGGAAGCGAGCCTAAAAAGAATGGATTATTCTTTGACAGGGAGAAGGCCGTGGAGATCGTAGAAAATCTAAGCCAAAAGTATGGGCTTTTCATCGACCCAAGGCTGAGGATCTCTGAATGCTCTGTAGGTCTTCAGCAGAGAGCTGAGATACTTAAAGTGTTGTATCAGGATGCCGATATAATAATTTTTGATGAGCCTTCTGCTGTGTTGACGCCTCAAGAGGTGACTGAGCTTATTGAAACGATCAAGGGGCTTTCAAGACTTGGGAAAAGCATTATCCTAATTACACATAAGCTTCAAGAGGTTATGGAGGCAGCAGACCGGGTAATTGTAATGCGCTCTGGGAAAAAAGTCAAGGAGATGCTTAAAACAGAAACAAGTATAGAAGAAATGTCTTTCCTGATGGTTGGGAGAAAGCTGATTGAAAGGGTCATCCCTGAGCAAGCAACCGGAAACAGGATACTGGAGGTAAAAAACTTAAAGTATTCAACTTCTTATGGTAAGAACATTATCAATGGTATAGACCTTCATGTCGATGCAGGTGAGATCGTTGGGATAGCAGGGGTTTCAGGTAATGGACAATCAGAGCTTATACATATAATTTCAGGGCTCCTTGATTCTACAGAGGGAGAAATAGTACTGGATGGTAAGAATATAACTGCTATGGAGGTCGGTGAAATAAGAAGCTCCGGGCTTTCGTATATCCCCGAGGACAGGTACCTTATAGGTTGTGCAAAGGAAGCAAACCTTACAGAAGTTGGCATTATGGGACATCAGCATAAGGAGGAGTATTCCAGTAATGGAATACTCAAAAAGAAAAGCGTTAAGGGGTTTGTAAAAGGCCTTCTTGAAAATTACAGCGTCCGATATGGAAGCATGGAGCAAAAAGCCAAGGAGTTGTCTGGAGGAAATATCCAGAAGCTTATAGTTGCAAGAGAAATCGAGCAAGATTCAAGGCTTTTGATAGCTGCCGAGCCAACTCGAGGAATAGATATCGGGGCAATGGAATTTATACATAATCAGATTTTGGATAAAAGAATCAAAGGAGATGGGGTACTCCTTATTTCCTCGGAGCTTTCGGAGATAATGGCATTGTCCGATCGAATATATGTCATGTATGGCGGAAAAATCAATGGAGAATTTGCGAGGGCGGATGCAACTTCGGAAGCTCTTGGACTTCTTATGATGGGAGGTACGACTGTTGAAGGCAGAGTTTAGTCTGGGTAGTGACAAGAGAATCAGTAAATACATGGCAAGCCTAAAGCAGCCCTTTCTGGCAACACTGTTTGGTCTTATTATTGGAGCAATAATAATTGTATTGTCAGGAGAAAATCCTATATCAGTTTATTCAGATCTTTTCAGGAAGTCATTTTTTCAGGCATATTATCTGATGCAGACTCTTACAAGGTCTACTCCGATAATCATATGTGCTATAGCAACAGCCGCAGCGTGGAGAGCTGGATATATAAACATTGGAGTTGAGGGGCAGATGATCGTAGGTTCGTTTGCTGCTACAGTATGTGCGATCTATATGCCGGGTCCTGCAATATTAGTATTGGTTGTTTCAATATTGGCAGGGATGCTGGCTGGTGGAATCTATGCTCTTATAGCGGCATACCTTAATTTGAAATTTAAAGTTTCTCTTGTCATAACAACATTGATGATGAATTATATTGCCAGCTATATCACATCATATTTCGTATCATCTCCTCTTAGAGATAGGTCAGGTGATGGCCTTGCCTCACAAACGGTTGCAATAGAGGAGGGTATAAGATTTTTGAAGCTTTCTTCAAGGACGACCTTTAATGCAGGTTTTCTACTGGCAGTAGCAGTAGTACTGATTTTCATATTTATATCAAAGGAGACGATCTTTGGCTATGAGTCAAGAATGACTGGACTTAACCCACATTTTGCAAAATATGGCGGTGTAAGGCAGAATAGAAATATGCTGGCAACAATGGCAATGAGCGGAGCAATTGCAGCTCTTGCCGGGATAGCTGAAATCTATGGGGTGAAGTTTAGATTCATAGATGGTATGTTCACTACCACAAGCTATGCTTGGACGGGTTTGATGTCCGCTTTGATAGCGGGGCTAAATCCGGTAGGTATGTTTTTTTCTTCAATATTTTTATCAGGCCTCCAGGTAGGTGGACAGTCAATTCAAAGGACATCGAATATTCCACTTCACTTGTCTACAGTAATTCAGGCATGTATAACTTTGTTCGTGTCGGCGAAAATATTCTTGGGATTTAAGAAAAAAAGAAAGATTTCAGCTGCATCAGGCAGTGACAGCACAGAAGGAGGGGAATTCTAATGGGATTGGCATACTTAGCTGTACTGATCAACTCAACGATTAGATCTACTACTCCGGTTCTGCTGGCAGCATTAGGCTCTGCGATTTGCAGTCAGTCTGGAGTGTTCAATATCGCTTTGGAGGGACAGATGCTGATTGCATCCTTTGCAGCGATCGCTGTGAATTATCTAACCGGCAGTCTTCTATTAAGTGTGCTTGCAGGGGTATTATCGGGAACTCTGATAGGTGTTATAGTTGCCGTTTTGCAAGTAAAGTATAATGCTGCAGATATGGTCATAGGAACTTCAGTCAATCTCCTGGTAGGCGGACTTACAAGCATTTTACTTTTCCTTGTAATGGGTGTTAAGGGAGGCTACAATGGCTCTAACCTGATTTCTCTTGAGAAGATATCACTGCCAGTAATTGGAGACGTACCATTTCTGGGAAGGATGCTTGAAGACCTGACAATAATTGATTACCTAGCATATATAATAGCGATCATACTGTTTCTCTACCTGTATAGAACAGTTTCAGGATTCAGAGTTACCTCTGTCGGAATCAACAGAGAAGCTGCTGAGAGCCTTGGAATCAGAGCGATCAGAACCAGAATGGCTATGGTCATTCTGTCAGGAGCTTTATGCGGATTAGGAGGCACAGTTCTAAGTATAGGTCAGGTAACGCTTTTTACAGAGGGAATGACTGCAGGCAGAGGCTTTATAGCCATGGCTGCGGCCAGTATGGGTATGAACCACCCATTGTTCATAGTGGCGTCCAGTCTTTTCTTCGGATTTGCCCAGGCCTTTGGAGCTTCTATACAAAATGTAGTGCCCAGCCAGTTGACAATGACGGTACCATATATAGCAACGATAGCCGCTCTTGCTGTCTTCAGCAATAAAACCAACAGAACCAGATTTACCAGAGTAAGCAGAAAAAAAGAAAAGAGAGTTTGATAAAAAAGGAGATTACTAAATGACCACTGAAAAAGTATTGCCATGTCTGGCGTTGAGACCTGGGGAAATCAACCCAAGGGTAATAACCTGTGGAGACCCTGCGAGAGCAGAGAAGATATCCAAGCTTCTCGACGGAGCGGTTTGCATGGTTAAAAATAGAGAATACTGGACATATAATGGAACATATAAAGGAGTTCCCGTTACCGTAACATCCCATGGAGTTGGATGCGGCGGCGCGTCTATCGTGTTTGAGAGTATGTGCAGAGCGGGTGCAAAGGTAATAATCAGGGTAGGCACATGCGGAGGTATGCAGGAGAACATAGATGCAGGAAGTATAGTTATTGCAACAGGTGCGTGCAGAGAAGAGGGAGTAACTGAAAAGATGCTTCCGTTGTCTTATCCGGCAATCGCAGATGGAGACATCGTTCGAGAATTGATGGCGAGCGCCGATAGAGCTGGGATTGAGGTTCATAAGGGGATAGTACTTACTCAAGCGTTGTTTTACCCGGGACTTTTGGAATCCACGGTCAGAATATATTCTAAAGCAGGTGTGAAGGCTATGGAAAATGAGCTGGCAGGGCTATTGGTAGTAGCATCACTGAACAAAGTAAAAGCAGGTGGTATACTTGCTGCTGATGCAAAGGCCTTCGAGCTGGTAGGAGTGGAGGGCTATGAGCCAAATCAGGATGCCGTGAAGAAAGCTGTTGATGATGAAATAGCTATAGCACTGGATGCAATTATCAAGGTAAGCATTGATTAAAAATAGTGAGGTGATGAGCTTGCTTTTTAAGAAAATCGGCGTTGTGGATGAGAATTACGATCTGCAAAGAGACATGCATGTTTTAGTAGAAGGGGACAGGATCACTTATATTGGAAAGGAAAAACCATTAGGTTATGAGGGTGATACCTACGACGGAAGTGGAAAGGTCTTGGTTCCAGGATTTTTTAACACTCACTGTCATGTTCCAATGACTCTACTTAGAGGGTATGGAGAGGGGCTGCCTCTTCATCGGTGGCTGACTGAAAAAATGTTTCCGTTTGAGGCAAAGCTAAAACCAGAGGATTGCTACTGGGGAAGCATGCTGGGTGCAGCGGAAATGATAAGAAGCGGTGTGGTATCGTTTACTGAAATGTACTTCGACATAGAGGATATAATTAGAGCGGTTGACGAGAGTGGACTTAAGGGTAATATCTCTCATGGGATGTCCTCTAATCCTAAAATCCAATACTTGAAAGACTTGAAAGGGTACAAGGACACTGAGAGGATGCTTCAAGTAGTAGGAAAGAATTTTTCCGGCAGGATCAAGGTTGATATAGGCCTGCATGCTGAATATACTTCTACAGAGCTATTGGTAAGGGAGATCGCAGAGTATGCTGCCGAGAGAAAACTTATAGTGCACACTCATGTATCTGAGACAAGGAAAGAGCACGAGGAATGCAAGGAAAGGACTGGTTATACTCCGCTTGGATATTACAATAAGTGCGGCTTGCTGGAGAATCCTGTTATAGCAGCACACTGCGTGTGGGTTGACGAGGGGGATATTGAGATCCTTAAGCAAAAGTCTGTAACTCCTGTTCATTGCATCTCTAGCAATCTAAAATTGGGGAGTGGATTCGCTCCTGTCAAGAAAATGATTTCAGAGGGTATACAGGTTGCAGTAGGAACCGACGGAGCTTCATCAAACAACAATCTAAATATGCTTGAAGAAGTCGCTCTTGCTGCAATGGCAAACAAGGGGATTACAGGAGATCCAATGTTTATGACGCCTTCGCAGATACTAAGATTGTCGACTCTAAATGGAGCAAGATCCCAGGGAAGGCTTGACTGCGGTAGTATAAAAGTGGGAAATAAAGCAGACCTGATAGTGTTCGATATGGATAAGCCTCATTTGCAGCCAGTATTCGACGAAATGGCCAATATAATATTTTCAGGTCAATCAGAAGATATTTGTTTGAACATGATAGACGGTAAAATTGTCTTCAAGGACGGAGAATTCGAAACAATAGACATTGAAAGAGTTAAATTTGAATCGGTTTCCATCAAGAACAGGATTCTTGCTGAGCTGGGCTAAAGGAGGAAGAATATGGACAGAAGGGATAAAGACCTGGCATTTATGCTAAAGTATGAAAATGTAGCATGGTACGAGGATGGGAAGGTCATGATCCTCGATAGAAGGATATATCCGACCAAGGTTGAATTTGTAACTTGCAATACGCACCAGGAGGTAGCTCAGGCGATAGCGGATATGGTGACCCAAAGTGCAGGTCCATATACTGCTGCTGGAATGGGCATGGCTTTAGCAGCCTATGAGTGCAGGAATCTGGGCAGGGAAGAAATGTGGGCATATCTTGAAAAGGCGGCATATACGCTGTCTCACGCCAGACCTACCACAGCAAATAGAATGGTGCTTACTACCAATGGCTGCCTAGAAGCTGCAAGAAAAGCAATAGACGAAGGAAGACCAGTAGATGAAGCAATATTTATCAGGACGATCGAATCGCTTAACAGGAGATATTCAACTATCGAAGTGGTTGCTGAGCACCTGGTAACGATGTTTCCGGATAAGGGTACGATCATGACTCAGTGCTTTGGCGAGACTATCGTTGGGATGATGCTGAGGGTAGCCAGGAGAAGAGATAAGGATATTAAGCTCTTTGTTCCCGAAACCAGGCCATATTTCCAAGGTGCGAGGCTTACTGCAAGCGTAGCCTGTGATATGGGGTTCGATACTACTGTTATAACAGATAACATGCCTGCGTTTGTTATGAAAAGAAACAAGATAGATCTTTTCACCTCAGCGGCGGATGTTATCTGTATGGATGGCCATGTGGTAAATAAAATAGGCACTTATCAGATTGCAATATCTGCCAAATACCATGGAGTGCCTTATTTTGTAACAGGTATACCCGACAAAGCTCATCAAACCATAGACTCTGTGACTATAGAGGAAAGAGATCCACAGCTTGTTCTTGAGGCAAGAGGCGTTAAAAATACTTTGGAAGGCGTAAAAGGCTACTATCCATCCTTTGATATCACACCTCCTCACCTTGTGAGCGGAGTGGTAACAGACAAAGGAATATTTGTACCCTATGACCTTCATAAATATTTCGACACCGAGGTCAAGGAGTATTATTGATTCTAAGCTTCAATTATAAATGGGGGATTTATATGCTTGCCAGGGATAGAATCAGTTCCATAATGGAGATGATCCGTGAGAATAAAAGTGTTTTGGTCAGTGATTTAAGCTCAAGGTTCAAGGTGACGGATGAAACAATAAGGAGGGATCTTGAAAAGCTTGAAGCTCAGAAGCTGATCATTCGAGTCCATGGGGGAGCTTACCTGTTTGAAGGATTTGAAAAAGGCGCTCCAGTATCACTTAGAAAGCAATTCTTGATAAGCGAGAAGGAGAGGATCAGTTACAAGTGCCTGGAGTTTATTGAAAACAAGGATACGATCATGCTGGATAGCAGCACGATATCCTTATATATTGCAAAGGCTCTTAAGAGCAGCCACTTTCAGGTAACGGTCATCTCCAATTACCTTGATATCATAAATGAGCTGGCTGATGTAGACAGCATAAAGCTTCTGGCCATAGGAGGAACTTACAATATCTCGTCCAGGTGTTTTTCAGGTCCTGCAACCATTGAAGCTTTAGAGGCTTATAATGCAGATAAGGCCTTTGTTAGCTGCTCCTCGATCGACTCAAAGCTAAACCTGACTGCTCATAATGAAAACGACGGTCATATCCGAGGGCATATGCTCAATAATTCTGCAAAGAAATTTTTAGTCATCGACCACACGAAATTTGATAAAGCTTCTACTTACAAGTTTGGCGAATTAAAGGATGTAGATTACATAATAATGGATAAGGCTCCGGGAAGTGAGTGGTCAAAAAGGATAAAAAATGCAGGTGTAGTATCAATTTATGCCTGATATTTAAATAGTGCTATACAGGAAAGGGGGAGTAAAGATTGACAAAAATTTATTATGACAAGGATGCATCCTTGGACCTTGTTTTGGAGCGAACCGTAGCTATAATAGGCTATGGGAACCAGGGGCGGGCTCAAGCCCTGAACATGAGAGATTCGGGGGTAAAAAGGATCATAGTTGGTTCTACCTGGGAGGATGGATTCAACAAGGCCAGGGAGGATGGATTTGAAGCCTTTGATATCGCAGAAGCAAGTAAGCAAGCCGATATCATCTTCATACTATTACCTGATGAGGTAGCGCCTCCAATTTACAAAGAGCAGATAGAGCCTTATCTAGAGCCTGGAGACGTCGTAAACTTTTCATCTGGCTACAACATAACCTATGGGTTTATTGTACCTAGAGCCGACCTGGATATAATAATGGTTGCTCCAAGGATGATTGGGAATGGGGTTAGAGAGACCTTCCTATCTGGTCAGGGATTTCCGGCATTTGTCGTTGTAAAGCAGGATTCTTCAGGAAATGCCAAGGCTATTGCATTGGGATTGGCAAAAGCGATCGGCTCAACTAAATCCGGTGCCATAGAAACGACCTTTAACGATGAAACCTATTTGGACCTAATGAGCGAGCAAGCTGTTTGGCCGCTTATAATGAACGTCATGACGGAAGTTTTTGACCTGCTGGTAAGTAAGGGACACAGTCCGGAGGCAATCTTAACAGAACTCTACCTTTCCAGAGAACCAGCCTTTATGATGGAGAAAATGGCTGAAGTAGGACTATTCAGGCAACTGCCAATGCATTCGAGGACAAGCCAATACGGACAGCTTTCAAGGTATAAACAGGTAGACACTAGCTATATACGAGAATTCCTCGAGAAGCAGTATGAGAACATTACAAATGGAAGCTTCGCCTCCGAATGGGATAACGTAATGAAGGACGACCTTAAGGAATACAGGCAGCTTATTGATGAAGCTTTGAAGAGCCCAATCAGCGAAGCTGAGGATAATGTAAAGGACAGCCTTAACCGAGATTAGTAAAAACAAAATATACAGGAGGGGTAATCAATGGGTAAAATTGACCTGAATGACGTTATGTTTGAAACCATGGTGATCCATGCTGGTCAGGAGCCTGACAAGGGAACAGGTGCTTTGTCGACCCCAATTTTTCAAACCTCGACCTTCTGCTTTGAGACGGTAGAGGAAGGAGCTGCAAAATTCAGCAAGGAGATACCTGGGTATGTCTATTCCAGAGGAGGGAATCCAACTAACAGGGCTCTTGAGCTTAAGTGTGCTGCTCTCGAAGGCGGAGAGGATTGTGTCGCAACTGCATCAGGAATGGGAGCGATTGGAGCTGTATTATTGGGTCTTGTGAAAATAGGGGATCACATAGTCAGCGGCGACACGGTATACGGTGGAACCTCAGTGGTAATGAGGACCAATATGCCGGATCTTGGGATCGACGTTACCTTAGTAGATACCACTGATCCTGCGGAAGTCGAAAAGGCTATAAATGATAGAACAAAGGTCATATACTTTGAAACTGTCACCAATCCAACATTAAAGCTTGCTGATATCGAAGAGATAGCTAAAATTGCCAAAAAACACGGAGTCAAGCTGGTTGTGGACAATACATTCTCACCGCCTCCTATCCTGTCTCCACTGAAGCTGGGAGCAGATTTTGTCATACACAGTGTAACTAAATACATAAATGGTCATGGTGACGTAATTGGAGGCGTT
>CAZHLQ010000099.1:0-4408 GCA_964533235.1 uncultured Gudongella sp.
GTCCTCTTCTTCGATCCTGTACTGTACTCCGTCAGCTGTGAAGTTGAATACGCCATCTTCTCTGAAGGCCTTTTCTGCTGCATAGGTAAATTCATAGCCCAGATTCTGGCTTGATACAGCGGGATCGAATATATTTTTTGACTCTATTGCAGCATCTCCTGATCTTCCAAGGACATATTCTCTGCCGCTTTGTACTATGGTGTAAAGCTCTTCTCCCAGACTGAATTGCCCCGCATTCGCAAGTACTGCCTCTGTCGCTGCAGCATTGAGCTCAGGGGAGATCACTTCTCCGTCGATCCCATTTACGGCAACAAGACCTCTGAAGTTAGTGATCTTGGCTATTGGTGCGGAGGTAACTATCTTATAGAATTCATTGCCCTCCTCGACGATATGATACTCCTGTCCTCCTGAGGTAAAGGTTGTCTTACCGCTGTTTCTTGCCAGTATGAATGCCGAGTGGGCTGAGCTTGAATACTCCATCCCGTCAACGACTGTATATCTGTAATCGTCATTGTAAGTGATACTCGCATATTCCTTGGACATGGTTCCCACATACTTGAAGACCTGAGTCTCCTCATAAGGAGTCACCAATCCTCCAATAAAGGAGAACACAAACATAAACGCAATTATTATCAAACCAATTATCGCAAGCCTGTTCCTTATAAATCTCTTTACAACAAGCATCCCAGGAGACAATACTTTAACCCTCTGCTCGTCCCCAAGACTTCCGGATGTGCTCACATGACTTGTCTCGATATCTTTTTCTTTTATTGTCAGCTCTTGATTTTTCTCAGTCACGTAAAATCACCTCCATCAGTCTATCCTGACTCGTGGATCCACCACTGCATACAGGATGTCTGCAATAAGTGTTCCCAACAACGTCAGAACTGCTAAAAATACCATGTAAAACATAGTGAATGGTATATCGCCGCTTACCATTGCCTGGTAACCAGTATAGCCAATGCCTGGGATCTGGAAAAGAGTCTCAGTTATAAGCGCCCCAGCAAACAAGCCCGGGAGAGATCCCCCAAGTATAGTTACTATAGGAATAAGAGTGTTCCTGAAGGCATGGAAGTTGATAACCTTCTTCTCAGAAAGCCCCTTTGCCCTTGCCGTTCTAATAAAGTCTGAATTAAGGACCTCCAGCATGTTTGTCCTTGTGTATCTCATAAGACTTCCTATTCCGATAATAGTCAGTGTCATAATGGGGAGAACGAAGTGGCTTGCTACGTCCATGAACTGCCCGAAAGAATCCAGAAGCATATAGTTTCTTCCCACCTTGCCGTACAGATCGAACCATCCCAGCCATACAGAAAAGATTAGTTTAAGGACTGTAGCAAAGAAGAAGGTTGGAAGAGAAATCCCCAAAAGTGCCACTACAGTTACTGCATAGTCGGTTCTGCTGTATTGCCTTCTTGCCGCAAGGATCCCTAGAGGGATCGAAATTATGACCTGAAGCACGAATGCTATTGAGCCAAGTATAAATGAATCCCAAATAACAGATGCAAATTTTTGGGTCACTGGCACGCTGAACGCCCAGGAATCTCCGAAATTACCTCTTATTGCGTTTGACAGCCACTTAAAGAATCCAGGCACTATTCCTATATCCAATCCATATGCCGCGTTTAACTGGGCAAGCCATTCGCTGTAAGGTTTGGAATTTGGTCTCATGGAAAGCATCCTTGCCTGGGATTCTACATACGATGTCGGGATGCTTCTCATTATGGTATAAATTATCAGCGATACAAAGAATAGGAGCACCGCTGATATCAATAGCCTCTTTAATATGTATTTACGCATTTGATATCCCTCGTTTTCCGTTAAATAGTTAGCTGGTTAATACGCCACCCCAATAAATTACCTGATGGCGCAACATGAGCCCACAATTGTGGGCTCATGCTTAACCATCGACTGCTATTTCATTTCCAGAAGCTCTAGGTCGTTCATCCATCCCCAGTAAGTCGTTATGTCTGGTGTTACTGTATCCATGTTGATTCTTTCTGGGCTGAAGATTACCAAGTTCTGTCTTTGATAAGTCGGGATCTCTACTCCCCAGTCAAGGATTATGTCAAGAGCTTGCTTGTAAACTGCTTTTCTGAACTCTTGATCCGGGCTCTTTCTAGCTTCGATTATCAATCTGTCAAGCTCGGCGTCAGCTATGTTGTAGCTGTTGCTGTCAGTTCCGCCAAGGCCTTTACCGTTTGAGCTGTGGTATACCTGATACATGTCTGGGTCAATTGTTGAGCCCCATGCAGCAGTCCACATCTCATGTGTATTGGCATCCAATGTATCCCAAAGAACGTTAGTGTCTGCAGGGTCATTGATTGTAAGAGTTATGCCTATCTTTTCCAGTGATGTCTTAGTGTCAGCAAGTATTGCAAATGCAGGGTGATCACCAATTCCATCAGCAGGAACGATTATTTCGTACTCAAGTTCTGCTCCAGCGGGAGCTGCGGTGAATTTGCCAGTTGCTTCGTCAAATGTATAGCCTGCAGCCTTGAAGAATCCAACTGCTGCTTCGAGAGCTGCTGCATACTTGTCTTCTGCTACCATGCTCTCAGTGTAGATGTCATTTCCTTCTACATCCTTGGAGTATGCCACTGAGTAACCTGGATCAGATTTCTGTGGAGCTGCCCACGAAGTACTTGATATCGGATAGTTTATTACAGATGCCGCATCGCCATAGTAGCTGTCGATAGCAACGTCTCTGTGTACAGCAAACACAGTTGCAAAGCCTTTTCTCAGGTTCTTGCTCGCTTCGGAATCCTGTTGTCCTCCGACGTTTACAGTCTTGGAGTTGATCCCGATATATCCATAACCCAGGTTATCAACTGAGACGGCAACGATCTTATCGCCAACTGCTTCGCCGTTTGAGTTGTAGGATTTCAATTCGTCAAACTTAGACTTGGATCCTGAAGGATTCGCTAAGTCGATTACTCCTGTGCCAACACCTGCAATCATTTCAGCGTCAGTAGTTTCCTTCAATTGTACATACTTGGTCTTTGGTGCGCCCTTGTAGTAGTTTTCATTTGCTTCGTAGTAAACTACCTTATCCTTATATTCTACGAACTTATAAGGACCTGCTCCCATAGGTTGAGAAGTTTTTGCTTCTATTCCTGAAAGGTCTCCCCTTGTGAAACCAAACTTGTTGTTATCATAGTCATACATATCTTCGCTTCCATAGTAGTGCATAGGAGCTACTTGGATACCGCAGATAGTATAAACTGCAGATGCATCAAAGCCCTTGGATTTTACTTCAACTTCATATTGTCCAAGCTTTTTGATACCCTCGATATTTGGTACCTCAGTACCATCTGATGCAGCAAGCTTTTCCTTAAGAACGATTCTCCCTACTTCACCTTCAATATCGCCTGCAAAATAGCCTTCGCTTCCGCCGTAGTTAGCTCCAAGAGTCTTCCAGTCATCACCGTATTGAGCGATTATGTCTGAAAGCACTTGTGCTTCATCGGCTATGGCAGCTGCATCATAGTTTGCATCCTTAGCATAGAAGAATGCGAAAAGGTCCTTAGCTACAGGATATTGATCCGTGTAAGTCTTATAGTTTGGATCTCCGTAAATGCTCTTTACCCAGTCAAGCTCATCTGTTAATACTCCGCTTACGAAATCGGTCATAAATGCCTTCATTTCGTCTGTTGGATTCTCCATTGCTGCTGCAAGCTCCTCAGGAGTTACTGCAAGCTCTTCAGCCTTGGAGTTGTTTTCTCTGTAGTTGGTCATCCCGATGATTGGGAATGAATAGAAGGTGGTTGATCCGGTATAGGTTGGGTCTGAATATACATAATAGTTGAATATTAAGTCGTCGGCATCCATCTCTTGTCCGTCGCTGAACATTACGCCTTCCTTAAGCTTGATGTTGTAAGTAGTTACGTCAGCAGCCTCATCATAGTCGACCTTGATGTCTGCAATCCCTGTGTAATCGTGATCTGTCCCCTCGAAGCCGACTTTTTCGCCCTCGATTGCGTTGTAAACGATACCTCCAACTCTGTCAGTAGTAAGAAGTGAAACTTGAGTCATGGTAACAGCGTCCATGTCATATGCCGTTGTAGCAAAGAATGGACTGAACTTCTGGCTGAATGCTGCATAACCTACTACCAGCGGTGTGTCGTTTGCCGGTGTTTCAGCAGGAGTCTCGACTGGAGTCTCAACCGGTGCTTTAGGCGCGCATCCTGCCAACATGGAAATCACCATAACCATTGCCAGCATTAGAACTAATACCTTTTTCATTTTCTTCCTCCTTTTTTTTAGAAACTAGCTGTCAGGTAGTCTGGTGAAGAAATTAGCTCCACAAGCTGCCACAGCCCCTGATGATAAAAAGCTTTGTCTAATTTTACCACAATTTTGAATTTTGTTAAACATCAGTTTATCAAGTAATGGTATAGTTTATTAT
>CAZHLQ010000100.1:0-4361 GCA_964533235.1 uncultured Gudongella sp.
CCTATAGATACAGAAATCGCAACTTGCTTATATGCTGCTATAACTACTGACACTGGAAGATTTTCCTACCAGAGTGTAACAGGAGAAACTCATAGGATTGCTGCTAAGTTGTACGATGAAGGAATTGACGGATATGAGATCAACAAAAGACTTTATCAGACGAGGAGCTTGAAAAGAACGAGGTTGTTTTCACGCGCCATGGCAGACATGGAGCTACTATTTGATGGCAAAGCGGCAATAATAAAAATTTCCAGGAAAATGCTGGAGGAAACAGGCGCTTCTATGGAAGACACTGAGGGAATCGTTGAATTTTTGAGAGACACTGACTCTGTTGAAGCTGCTTGCCTCTTAAAGGAAATCGATGAAAATCAAGTGAAAGTTAGCATAAGAACCAAAAATACAATAGATGCCAATAAAATGTGCAGTTCGTTTGGCGGAGGAGGGCACATACGTGCCTCAGGTTGCACTATTAGCGCAACTTTGGATGAAGCCGCAGTGCTTCTATCAGAGGAGATTTCTAGACATATAGATTGATAGGTGATCAATTGGACGGCGTTATTAATTTTTATAAACCAGCAGGGATCACTTCCCACGATGCTGTATATTTTTTCAGAAGACTTCTTGGAATTAAAAAAATAGGTCATACAGGTACATTGGATCCTATGGCTTCCGGTGTACTTCCAATATGTGTCGGTAAGGGAACCAGGATAGCAGAATATCTAACTGACTGCACTAAGGAATATATAAGTGAGCTAACACTGGGAATAAAGACAGACACTCTCGACTCTACAGGCTCTATACTTGAATTCTCAGAAAGGATCCCTTCTCCTTCAGATATTACAAAAGCATTTGAGGATTATACTGGAAAGATCAGTCAGCTTCCTCCTATGTATTCCGCGAGGAAAATACAAGGGAAAAAACTCTATGAGTTAGCCAGACAAGGCGTTATTTTAGAGAGACAGCCTAGAGAAATTGAGATACATTGCATGGAGATCATCAAGATTCTGAATGATAATAAAATTATTTTTAGAACCGTATGCTCAAAAGGGACTTATATTAGGACCATTTGTGATGATATAGGAAATAAACTTGAAACATTTGGGCACATGAGCTTCTTATTGAGAACTAAAGTTGGTGACTTCAAGATAAATAATGCATTTGGAATGGAGACTTTAAAGCAATTAACAAAGGAAGAATTAGCTTCAGTGATAATTCCTATGGATAAAGCCTTATCTCATCTCGAAACTATTGACATTGACGGAGACAGGTATGAAAAGTTATTGAACGGACTCTCTTCAAGACTATCAGTTGAGTATAAAGATTATCCTAAGGAATCTCCGCTAAGAGTCTATTCAGGGGGTAAATTTGTCGGGGTAGGGATGCTTTCTGGAGAAGGCAGCAATTTATCCTTGAAAATGGAGAAGGTGCTTACAAGGTGATGACTATGAAAATAATTAATGTAGACAATACTAATGAAAACCAGTTCAATACTGCGATAGCACTAGGGAATTTTGACGGAGTCCACATAGGTCACCAAAAGCTTATCGAAACTATGCTTGAGCAGGCAAAGGAAAAAAACCTTTTACCATCGATGCTGATATTTGAAAACCATACCAAATCCTTTGTCTATGGGAACGGTCCGCGACTTCTCAATACAAACTCTCAAAAAAATGAATTCCTTGAGAAGCTTGGGGTCAGGACATTATATACAATGAAATTTAATGAGCATATTATGACTCTTTCACCGGAGGATTTTGTAAAGGAGATTTTGTTAAAGAAGCTTAATTGTTCGTTAGTAGTAGTCGGAACAGACTATAGATTTGGCCATAAGGCATCTGGTAATGTTGGAATGTTAAAGGACATTGGGAAACGACTGGGGCTCCAGGTGAGAGTAGTAGAGCCTGTTTACTATAAGGATGAGATCGTTAGCAGCACTTTAGTCAGACAACTATTATCTGAAGGAAATATTAGAGATGCCAACAGGCTCCTTGGAAGACCATTTGGGATCGTTGGCGAGGTAATAAATGGCAAAGGCCTCGGCAAAAGGTTAGGGGTACCTACAGCAAACATAAAGCCAGCAGGGAAGTATGTAGTCCCCAAAAAGGGTGTCTATCGAACAATCACAAGGGTAAATGAGCGCTATTACCCCAGTGCTACTAATGTAGGTATTAATCCAACGTTCAGTGAGCAGGAGCTAAAGGTTGAAACCTATATTTTGGATTTTGACCAGTCTATTTATGGCCTTGAAATAGAGGTATACTTCATGGAATACATCAGACCTGAAATAAAATTTGAGAACACGGACAAACTCAAGCAAAAAATGGATGAGGATATAGCTTACGTAAGGTCAAAATCTAATTTACAACTGATATAAGTTGTGGTATAATTTGTATGTTAATGAGTACCGTTGCTGAGCTCATCGTACCTCGGCGAGTGCGCGGCAATAGGTGGACAAATTTTTTGGAGGTGCAGTAAATGTTAAGTAAAGTAGAAAAGGATCAAATCATCGAGCAATACAAAATGCATGAAGGAGACACAGGATCTCCAGAGGTACAA
Organism: uncultured Gudongella sp.; assembly: GCA_964533235.1. Classification (GTDB taxonomy): domain Bacteria; phylum Bacillota; class Clostridia; order Tissierellales; family Tissierellaceae; genus Gudongella. Next base: position 2,557 of record CAZHLQ010000100.1, read on the forward strand.
ATAGCTCTGTTAACTCACAGAATCAACTCAGTTAATGAGCATTTGCAATCTCATAAGAAGGATCATCACTCAAGAAGAGGCCTTCTTAAGATGGTAGGTCAAAGAAGAAATCTGCTCAGGTATTTGCAGAACAAAGATATTGAGAGATATCGTTCTTTAATTGAGAAACTAGGTATCAGAGGTTAATTAGAGCGGGTTATCCCGCTCTATTAGTTTATTAAGCAAAGGTTAGCGTTGAACGTTTTACATGGATCAGACACAATTGCTTTGACATAGAGAAATCAAAAGGAGGTATTTTATGGAGAAAAAATTCCATTTTATGCTTGCCGGTAAGGAATTGACAGTAACAGTTGGAAAACTGGCTGAGCAAGCCAGTGGAGCCTGTATGGTCCAATATGGCGATACAGTTACTGTAGTTACGGCAACGCAGTCAAAAAAGCCAAGGGAAGGCATCGACTTCTTCCCCCTGAGCTGTGATTATGAAGAAAAGCTTTATGCAGTCGGCAAGATCCCAGGGGGATTTATTAAAAGAGAGGGAAGACCAAGCGAGAAAGCGATCCTGTCATCAAGACTTATTGACAGACCAATCAGACCGCTTTTCCCAGATGGATTTAGAAATGACGTTCAGGTAGTAGCGACGGTCATGAGTGTAGATCAGGATACAAGCCCTGAGATAGTAGCCATGATTGGATCATCTATAGCACTTTCTATTTCAGATATTCCATTCAAGGGACCTACGGGTTCAGTTCTTGTAGGTATAGTTGACGGACAAATCGTTTTAAATCCTACAAGTGAACAAAGAGATAGATCGGATCTTCACCTGGTCGTATCTGGAACCAAGGATGCTATTATGATGGTAGAAGCAGGAGCTCAATTCATAACTGAGGAAACTATGCTAAAAGCCATATTAGCCGGCCATGAGGAAATCAAGCGTATTTGTCATTTTATCGATGAGATCGTAGCAGAATGCGGTAAGGAGAAAGTACACTATCAGCTATTCAATCCAGACCCAGAGGTTGAATCGAGGATCAGAGAAATTGCAACGACCCGACTTGCCGATGCTTTGAACACTGTAGACAAGGCAGAAAGAGACAATAAGGTAACTTCTATAGAGGAAGAGATCACTTCAGCTTTACTTGAATCATTCCCTGATAAGCAGAAGGACATATCCGATGTACTTGACAAAATAATCAAGGAACAGGTCAGGAGGCTGATCACAGAAGAGGGTAAAAGACCAGATAACAGAGGACTTGATGAGATAAGAACCATTAGCTCTGAAATCGGACTACTTCCAAGGACTCACGGTTCAGGACTTTTCAACAGAGGACAAACTCAAGTTCTTACTGTAGCAACTCTTGGTGCATCAGGTGATGTTCAGATAATCGACGGCCTCGGAGAAGAAGAATCTAAGAGATATATGCATCATTATAATTTCCCGGCATTCTCTGTAGGTGAAACAAGACCTATGAGAGGACCTGGAAGAAGAGAAATAGGTCATGGTGCGCTAGCTGAAAGAGCTTTAGAGCCTGTAATTCCTCCAGAAAGTGAATTTCCATATACACTTAGGCTGGTATCCGAGGTATTGAGCTCGAATGGTTCAACATCTCAGGCCAGCGTTTGTGGAAGTACACTTGCACTAATGGATGCAGGAGTACCAATAAAAGCACCCGTAGCAGGTATTGCAATGGGCCTTATCAAGAACGAAGACAAGGTAGCAATTTTAACTGATATCCAAGGCTTGGAGGATCATCTCGGAGATATGGACTTCAAGGTAGCTGGAACCAGAGATGGTATAACTGCTATTC
>CAZHLQ010000101.1:0-10516 GCA_964533235.1 uncultured Gudongella sp.
TCGTAATACTCTTAGACAGCATTACAAGACTTGCAAGAGCCTACAATCTGACTATCCCTCCAACTGGAAGGACTCTTTCAGGAGGGCTTGATCCTGGTGCTCTTCATAAGCCAAAGAGATTTTTCGGAGCAGCGAGGAATCTTGAAGAAGGCGGAAGTCTGACTATACTTGCTACTGCTCTCGTTGAGACCGGCAGCAGGATGGACGATGTTATTTTCGAGGAGTTCAAGGGTACAGGTAACATGGAGATCCACCTTGACAGGAAGCTGTCTGAGAAGAGGATATTCCCTGCTATAGATATCTACAAGTCAGGAACCAGAAGGGAGGAGCTGATCATGACCCAGAAGGAGCTTGAGACTGTATGGGCAATGAGAAAGGCTCTGGGGAGCGGCAGTACCCAGGAGGTAACCGAGCTATTGATAGCTAAGCTTCTTGAGACTAAAACCAATGAAGATTTTATTACAGAAATGAGAAATAAAATTTGGATATAGTTGAATATTTTTAGATGCTATGCTATAATCTAATGGTTATATCGAGGAGTAGCTGCAAAAATAGATACTCGTACTGAAGAGAGGTGAATGTAATGAAGACAGGAATCCATCCAGAATATAAGGAAGTAACTGTAACCTGTGCATGTGGAAACACATTCACAACAGGCTCCACTAAGGATGAACTTAGAGTGGAAATATGTTCAGAGTGCCATCCATTCTTTACCGGCAAGCAAAAGTTTGTTGAGCGTGGCGGGCGTGTAGAGAAATTCAAGAAGAAATATTCAATCGATTAATTTCTTCAACAACGGGTTAGTTGCATCTGCACTAACCTTTATTTTTTATGAGGAAGTGGATTTATGGCAAAGCTCAAAACTGCACGTGTAAGTGCTAAGCATAAAACGACGATAGGCGGACAGGCACTGATCGAGGGCGTTATGATGAAGGGACCTGACAAAATCGCCATAGCAGTGAGGAAGCCTGACAACGACATAGAGCTTAAGGTAGAGCCAGTAAGATCACTTGCAAAAAAAAGCAAGCTTTTTACTCTGCCGTTTATCAGGGGAATGATTGGACTCATTGACGCACTTAAGATAGGAACTGGAGCCCTTCTTTATTCGGCTGAGTTTTTTGAGGATGAAGAGCCTAAGGATAAGAATGGACAACCTAAGCAGTCATTGCTGCAGAAGATATTCAAGGATAAGGCTCAGGAGGTAGAGATGACTCTTGCCGTCATAATATCGCTTGCCTTGACCATTGGGATTTTCATGGTGCTTCCAAATCTAATCACAAATCTCGTAAGCAGCAGGATCGAAAATACAATAGCACTAAACCTTATTGAGGGAGTCATGAGGATACTGATATTCCTTATCTATGTGGTCTGGGTATCAAAGCTTGATGAAATAAAGAGAGTTTTCCAATACCATGGTGCCGAGCACAAGAGCATCCACTGCTATGAGAATGAGATGCCACTTACTGTTGAAAATGTAAAGAGATTCCCTATCCTTCATGCAAGGTGTGGAACAAGCTTTTTATTTATGGTAATGATTGTAAGCATTTTAGTGCTTTCATTCTTTGGGTGGCCTAACCCGGTTATGAGAGTTGTTACAAGGATACTCATGTTCCCTGTTATTGCAGGGATATCGTATGAAATTAACAGAGTGATCGGAAGAAGCGATTCAAGACTTTGCTATGCTCTGAGCTATCCAGGTCTTATGATCCAGAAGCTGGCTACAGTTAAGGAGCCGGATGACTCGCAAATTGAGGTTGCAATTAAATCGCTACTTGCCGTAATACCTGAAAACAAGGAGGCAGACTTGTGGTAATACAAGAGCTGCTTAAATGGGGTACAGATGCCCTTGAGAAAATCGAATACTCTGATCCCCGGCAGGAAACAAGACTTATCCTGGCCCAATTGCTGGGAGTGGATAGGTCTTATCTTTATGCTCATGGTGATCTTGAGGTTCCAGATTATATAAAAGATAAATTTATTATGATCATCGACAGGCGCAGAGCGGGAGAGCCTCTTCAATATATTCTGGGTACCCAGGAATTTATGGGGATCGAGCTTAAGGTTGACAAGGGCGTCCTGATTCCAAGAGGCGACACTGAGCTTCTTGTGGAGTGGATACTATCCTATATTGACGAAAAGCTTGATGGTCGACCATACAGGATGCTTGATATCGGGATAGGAAGCGGCGCCATAGCACTGGCAGTTGCCTATCACAGACCTGATGGACAGATAATCGGAGTCGATATCTCCAGAGAAGCTCTTAAGATAGCTGAAGAAAACAGAAAGAGGATACAACTTGATAACGTTAGCTTCATGGAGAGCGACTTGTTCTCATCCATTGGAAAGGAATACTTAGGGAGCTTCGACATCATCGTATCCAACCCGCCTTATATACCGGAGAGAGATATTGAATCACTCCAAATAGAAGTAAGGCTGCATGAACCAAGACTAGCTCTTTCAGGTGGAGAGGACGGACTTGACTACTATAGAAAAATAACTGCTGAAGCAGGGAAATACCTTGCAAAGGGTGGTATTCTAATATATGAGATAGGCGCAGGTCAGGGAGCTGACGTTGCTGATATAATGAAAAGAAATGGTTTCAAAGAGATTACGGTGATTAAGGACCTGGAGGACAGGGACAGGATAGTTGCCGGAAGACAATAAAGGAGGGGTATAATGGGAGCCCTTATAGATTTATTCATATCATTCTTTAAGATTGGAGCCTTCAGCTTTGGAGGAGGCTATGCAATGCTTCCTATGATCCAAAATGAGGTCATAAATGTTCATAAATGGATAACAATGGCAGAGTACATAGATATTCTTGCAATAGCTGAGATGACGCCTGGACCAATAGCGATCAATTCAGCCACCTTCCTTGGATATAAGGTTGCCGGGATCGGGGGATCTGCATTGGCAACTCTTGGAGTCGTATTACCTTCATTTATCGTGATGAGCTTGATATTCCACTTTATTGTAAGGTTCAAGAGCTCACCATATGTTGATTGGGTAATGAAGGGGATAAGATCTGTTGTGTTGGGACTTATTGCGGTAGCAGCTTTTAGTGTCGCTATGTCGACCTTTGTAGACATACCCTCAGTCCTTATCGCTGCATTGCTGTTCTATCTTGTTGCTTTCAAAAACTTCAACCCCATATACGCCATAGTATTAGCAGGCGCAATGGGAGCTATCTTGTTTTAAAGGAGGGTACTGAATAATGATATTGAATTTATTTTTGACGTTCTTTAAAATCGGTGCCTTTACCTTTGGTGGCGGATATGCAATGATACCGATAATTCAAAGAGAAATCGTGGAAAAGAAAAAGCTCATAAGGGACGAGGAATTTATGGACGCCATTGCATTGGCTCAGGCATCACCAGGCCCTGTTGCTGTCAATACTAGCATCTACGTTGGTTACAGGATAAAAGGATTCATTGGAGCTCTTGCCTGTACTCTTGGGACTGTACTGCCTTCGTTCATAACTATACTCGTAATTGCGATCTATTTTTACAGATTTAGAAGCATGCCGATAATCGATAAGATATTCGCAGGAATAAGACCGGCAATAGTCGCACTTATTCTTGCAGCAGTTTACAAGATGTGGACGAAAACAAAGAGGACATGGGCTATTCTTGGTGCATCGACAGCGGCTGTCGTTGCAGTCATGTTCCTTGGAATCAGTCCGATCTGGGTCGTTACGGCGGGGGCTGTAGTATCAGTGGTTTATCATCGATTTTTTGCTGCTCCCCAAAAGGAGAGAGAGCATTAGCTTCTTGTAAAATTCAGCATCATTTAATATAATAGTAATGCAGTAGGATATCTGAAAAAGTAACATATAGAGGAGAGGTAAAAGCAGTGTTGGATAAATTAGCATTCATTGAAGATAAATATAGGGAACTTACAGAAAAAGCCATGGACCCAAACCTTATAAATGAGGACAGGGAGGAATGGCAAAGGGTAATGAAGGAGCAATCTGACCTTGAACCCATCGTTTCAAAGTACAGGGAATACACAAGGGCAAAATCTGAGCTTGAGGATTCCAAGGAGATGCTCTATGACAAGGCTCTCGATGAAGACATGAGAGACATGGTAAAGGAAGAGGTCAAGGAGCTTGAGGAGAGCCTTCAAACTTACGAAGAAGAGCTTAAGCTGCTTTTACTTCCAAAGGATCCAAACGACCATAAAAACGTAATAGTTGAGATAAGAGGAGGAGCAGGCGGAGACGAAGCAGCCCTTTTTGCAGGAGTTCTATTCAGGATGTATGTAAGGTATGCTGAAAGAAACAACTGGAAGGTCGAGATAATGAATACCAATGAGATCGGAATAGGCGGCTATAAGGAAGTTATTTTCATGATCAAGGGTAAGGGTGCCTACAGCAAGCTAAAATACGAGTCCGGTGTACACAGAGTGCAAAGGGTCCCTGAAACTGAAGCCAGCGGCAGGATCCATACTTCTACCTCAACCGTTGCCGTTTTGCCCGAGGCTGAGGATGTCGACGTTGAGATAAATCCACAGGACATAAGGATAGACGTGTTCCGTTCCTCAGGAAACGGAGGTCAGTCAGTAAACACAACCGATTCAGCTGTCAGGATAACGCACAATCCAACTGGGATAGTCATATCATGTCAGGATGAGAAGAGCCAGCTTAAAAATAAGGAGAAGGCACTTAAGATACTAAAGTCAAAGCTCTATGACCTGAAGATGCAGGAACAGAATGCAGAGCTGGCACAGATGAAGAAAGGTCAGGTTGGAACTGGAGACAGATCTGAGAGGATCAGGACTTACAACTTCCCACAGGGTCGTGTAACCGACCACAGAATAAACCTTACACTGTACAAGTTGAATAGCTTCGTGGACGGAGATCTCGAGGAGATGATCGATTCACTGACTACTACGGATCAGGCAGAAAGACTACAGCAGATCAGCTAAAGAGGGGATGACCCTCTTTTTTTGTGAAAAGGATGAGATAGAATGGACACTAAAGTCATAAGAATAGATAGTAAAGCTCCTGAAGAGAAGCTCCTGGAAAGAGCTGCAGCTATTATTAGAGATGGAGAGCTTGTAGCATTCCCCACAGAAACGGTCTATGGGTTGGGAGCTGATGGGCTTAATGAGAACGCTGTAAAAAAAATATTTGAGGCAAAGGGAAGACCTCAGGATAATCCGTTGATACTTCACGTTGATTCTGTAGACATGCTGGAGCAGCTGGTAATGGATATTCCCCCTGCAGCAAGACTATGTATGGAGAGTTTTTGGCCGGGGCCACTTACTATACTATTCAAAAGGAGAGAGCTCGTTCCAGACATAATAACTGCAGGACTTGATACTGTAGCCATTAGGATGCCAAGTCACCCTATAGCTTTGCGGCTCATAGCCTTAAGTGGAACTCCGATTGCCGCTCCGTCTGCGAATACCTCGGGAAAGCCCAGTCCAACAAGGGCAGAGCATGTCTTCGAGGACATGGAGGGAAAGATCCCCATGCTGATAGATGGGGGAGAGACCGGAGTTGGTTTGGAATCCACAGTACTTGATCTGACGGGAGAGAAGCCAATGATATTAAGGCCAGGTGGGATCACACTGGAGGATATTAGAAAAATACTGCCAAATGTTGTAATAGACCCTGCTTTGGGGTCGGGAGAGGAGAAACTGGTTCCAAGATCACCTGGTCAAAAATACAGACACTATGCTCCAAAGGCTCAGATGCTTTTGGTCTCAGGAGAGAATGTAAGAGTGGTGGACGAGATAAATCGCCTTGCTGCAGAGGCAGAACTAGAGGGGATGAAGGTAGGAATCATGTGCTGTACTGAAAACAAGGAGAACTATTTTGCACATGAGATAGCAGATATGGGTTCAATAATGGATAAGGCGACCATAGCTCACAGACTGTTCCATATGATCAGGGAGTTTGACAAGGCAGAGGTCGACCTTATAATATGCGAGGCAGTAGGAGAGGACGAGATAGGTCTCGCAATCATGAATAGACTTATGAAGGCAGCTGGTGGAAAGCTTGTTAAGGTATAGGAGGTCCATATGAAGGTATTATTTGTATGCACCGGCAACACCTGTAGAAGCCCAATGGCAGAGGCACTGCTTAAGACAAAAGCAGATGCTCTTGGTATTAGGATAGAGGCAAGATCTGCAGGGATATTTGCTCTGGATGGAGACAGAGCAAGCAAGGGAGCCATGGAGGCAATGAAAAGCATTAGAAGCCTGGGAAGCCACAGAGCCAGAACTCTTGATCTGGAGCTTATGAAGTGGGCTGACCTTGTTCTTGTTATGACACAATCCCAGCTATTCAGGATCTCAGAGATATATCCGGAATTGACGGATAAAGTATATCTCCTTAAATCCTATGCCCTGGAACAGGATGAAGACATTGAAGATCCATATGGAGGTCCCGTCTCGCTTTACAAAAAAGTGAGAGATGAATTGAACGAGGCTATAGATTACGTGATAAATAAAATCAAGTGACGAGGAGGAGTATAAATGAGGATAGGTATTGGAAGTGATCATGGAGGCTTTGAGCTTAAAGAGGAGCTAAAAAGGTTCATGGAGGAAAGAGAGATAGAAGTAGTTGATTTTGGGACCTATTCCAAGGACTCAGTAGACTACCCCGATTATGGCAAGATCGTTGCTGAAGCGGTTGCAGCAGGAGAGGTAGAAAGAGCTGTAGTCATCTGTGGGACCGGTATTGGAATTTCCATATCAGCAAACAAGGTCAAGGGTATCCGCTGCGCATTGTGCGGAGATACCTATTCTGCCAGAATGAGCAGAGAACACAATAACGCAAATATGCTTGCACTTGGAGGCAGGGTCCTTGGAGTTGGCCTTGCAACTGAGATATTGATGGCGTGGCTTGAGGGACAATTTCAAGGTGGGAGACATCAGCTCCGTGTAGATAAAATTGGTGAAATAGAAGCCTGATTTGTGGTATAATATCAAAGATAAAATTTTGAGGGGAGCGATATGATGTCTAAGGTAGTCGTAATGGATCACCCATTGATAAAGCATAAAATCACAATGATAAGAGATAAGAATACTGGCTCAAAGGATTTCAGAGAGCTTGTAACTGAGATCTCTACTCTAATGGCCTACGAGGTTACAAGGGACTTTCCACTGACAGAGGTTGAAATAGAAACTCCAATAACTAAGATGATGTCACCAGTAATAGCTGGAAAGAAGGTTGGCTTAGTACCTATCCTCAGAGCTGGTCTTGGAATGGTGGATGGAATGCTTAATCTGATACCTGCTGCTAAGGTAGGGCATATCGGATTGTACAGAGATCCTGAAACCCTAAAGCCGGTAGAATACTATTGTAAGCTTCCCATGGATATCAACGAAAGAGATCTGATTCTTTTGGACCCGATGCTAGCTACCGGAGGTTCAGCTATAGCTGCTATAGAATTTTTGAAGAAGAGTGGAGCTCAAAGTATTAAACTGGTGTGCTTAATAGGGGCACCTGAGGGAGTCAAAGCTGTGCAGGATTCAGCACCGGACGTTGACATCTATCTTGGGGCGATCGATGAAAGATTGAATGATCACGCCTATATAGTACCAGGTCTGGGCGACGCAGGCGACAGACTATTTGGCACAAAATAGGAACAAGGGCAGTTTGATCTGCCTTTTTGTGCTTTTTGAATGTAAATAGTCAAAAGTTTGACATAGTCCAATTTCTTGGATAGAATCTTATATAATAGAAAACAGGGAGAATTCAGCACGATGGAAATACTATTTAAGCCTTTTCTGGTTTCGGCATTGATTTCACTTGCCGCTACCCCTATTATAATAAAACTTGCTCCTAGAATAGGAGCGATGGACATCCCAAAGGATGATAGAAGGATCCATTCAAAGCCTATGCCTCTGATTGGAGGCGTGGCTATGTACTTGGCTGTCATGATTTCGATGCTTCTATTCTTTCCAGGATCCAGAGAGCTATACTCGATCATGGCTGGAGGGACCATAATATTTGTTGCTGGTCTTAAGGACGATATCAAGGGAATGAGTCCGGTAGAAAAGCTCATATACCAGATAGCCGCTGCAGTTGTGGCAATATGGGGAGGAGTACAGATCGACTTCGTTACCAATCCATTATCATGGGGTGGAACTGTTATTCCCTTGAGCTGGATAGGCGTACCTGTGACTCTATTCTGGATAGTGGGTATTACCAACACCTTGAACCTTATAGACGGCCTCGATGGTCTTGCAGGGGGAGTAGCTTTCATATCAGCTCTTTCCTTTACGGCAGTTGCAATAAAGCTTGGAGTAACTCAAATAGGAGTTCTGGCAGTTATGGTAGCAGGTGCCTGTATAGGGTTTTTACCATACAATTTTAATCCCGCAAAGATATTTATGGGGGACACTGGAGCTTTATTTTTAGGCTTTATGCTTGCGGTGATCTCAATTGAGGGAGTCATGAAGAGCGTTGCAACGATAGCTATGCTTGTGCCCATAATAATTCTGGGAGTACCCATATTCGATACTACCTTTGCAATATTCAGAAGGCTGCTAAGCGGTCGTTCAATAATGTCTGCTGACAAGAATCATCTTCATCACAGACTGTTAAAAAGAGGCTTCTCTCAGAGAAAGACGGTTTTGATACTTTATGGCATATCCGGGATATTTGGAATATTTTCAGTCCTGGTCTCAAGGGTCAACAGCAGGCAGGCCTTTTACATGTCTGCAATTCTTTTCGTGGTAACGATAATATATGCCGTTAAGTTTGGATTGTTTACAACCACGAAGGACAGCAAGGAGGACGAAGAATGAAGGTAATGACAGTATTTGGAACACGACCTGAAGGGGTCAAGATGGCTCCTATCATAAAGGAGCTCCAAAAAAGAGACGGCATTGAGCAGGTTATTTGTATAACTGCCCAACATAGAGAGATGCTCGACCAAGTAACTGACCTATTTGGCATAGTGCCAGACTATGACTTGAACATATTCAAGCCAGGTCAGACTCTTACAGATATAACTGTAAATTCACTTATGGGGCTTGAGGATGTAATAAGAAAAGAAAGCCCGGATGTACTTTTGGTCCAGGGAGATACAACCACAGTATTTGCCGGAGCACTTGCAGCCTTTTATCAGAAGATAAAGATCGGTCATGTTGAAGCAGGCTTAAGGAGCGGTAACCTATATTCACCTTACCCTGAAGAGGCAAACAGAAAGCTGGTTGGTGTCCTTACAGATTTTCATTTCGCACCAACAAAAGCCAATATGGAAAACCTTCTTAAAGAAGGCTACCCTGAGGACAAGATATATATAACTGGAAATACGGTCATAGATGCTTTGAAGTACGCAGTAAGTCAGGATTACTCATTTCAGGATGACAGGCTTAACAGCCTCGACTTCGGGAACAGGAAGGTCATACTCCTTACAAGTCACAGGAGAGAGAACCTGGGAGAGCCAATGGAAAACGTATTCAAGGCTGTAAGTGATGCCTTGAAAATGGTGCCTGAAGCATTAGTAGTTTTCCCTGTCCATCTGAATCCCAAGGTAAGAGAGATCGCCAACAGGATACTTGGAGACAACCCGGCTGTATATTTGACAGAGCCCATGGATTATGAGCCCTTCACAAACCTTATGTCGAGGTGCTACATGGCTGTAACTGATTCCGGCGGACTCCAGGAGGAAGCACCAGCACTGGGTAAGCCTGTGCTCGTAATAAGAGAGGAAACTGAAAGACCAGAGGGTATAACGGCTGGGACGGCGAGGCTCGTGGGGACATCATATGAAAATGTATACAACAACCTTCTGCAGCTTTTAACAGACCCTGAAGCATACTCACAAATGGCACATGCAGTAAACCCATATGGCGATGGAAATGCTTCAAAAAGGATAGTTGATATTTTAACGGAGTCCTTCAAGGGGTAAGATATAAAATAGTCGGCAATGTCAAAATAATATAGATTAACTAAGGGAGGTAGCAAAATGAAGCAGGCAGTAATAGTAAGCGCAGTAAGAACACCAGTAGGAAGCTACGGAGGAGCATTCAAGGACGTAAGCGCAGTAGCCCTTGGAACGACAGCAGTAAAAGCAGCTATGGAAAGAATAAACCTTGACCCATCATTGGTAGACGAAGTCATCTACGGAAACGTGCTCCAGGCAGGAATAGGACAAAACGTAGCAAGACAAGTAGCAATACATGCAGGAATCCCAGATACAGTGACCTCATACACAGTAAACAAGGTATGCGGCTCAGGATTAAAGACAGTAGCCCTTGCGGCACAGGCAATAAAAGCAGGCGATGCAGAAATAATAGTAGCAGGCGGAACAGAAAACATGAGCCAGGCACCATATCTGTTACCCAACAACAGATGGGGACAAAGAATGGGCAACGGCCAGGTAATAGACTACATGGTGGCAGACGGATTGACAGACATATTCAACAACTACCACATGGGTATAACAGCAGAAAACATAGTAGAAAAATACGGCCTGACAAGAGAAGAGCAGGATGAGCTGTCATACAACTCACAAATAAGAGCAGAGAAAGCAATAAAAGAAGGCCGCTTCAA